>JANOOA010000247.1:0-19487 GCA_031421115.1 Gammaproteobacteria bacterium
CCACGACACTGAAATAGGGTGAAGGGTTGTGGCTGTCCATAATCTCAAAACACACCTCCAGCGCGCGCGCCTGGCGCGACCGGTCGCCCAGCGGCGGCAGCAGCATGGTCAGGCAGTTGCCATTGAGACTGAACAGGCAGAAACACTCTTCAATGATCTGGTAAAACGCGCTCATGCGCGATAGCCATATGATATTATTTGAAAAAGTGTAGTCGGAAATAGGGATCTGAAGGGAGTGCTGATAACGCTCGAAAAGCGCCTTGGTGTCAACGGTGAAAGGGTAAAGACGGTAATCGGAGATGGCGAGATAGCTCTTGGGAAAGAGGTCGTTGGTCAATACCGTAAGGTTGCTGGCCCACGTTCGGTTCGCCTTGCCTTTATCTATCTGGTTATCCAGATCAAAGCGGTTGGCGTGTGCGGTACTACCGGGAGGTTCGTCTGTTTGTGTTAGCATGTAGTGCTCCTGTTAAATAAAATGGTTGCAAGTATACGGGCTATCCCCCGTGCTGTCATCGGAACATTATCTCGACGGCAGTTGTGTGTATAACGGCACTATTCTGATAATCAATAGCCCTGTAATCACACACTCCCGGACTGTCGCATTTAATAAAGCAAAATGCAATCTTTGTAAAGAACTACGGCAAAAATATTTGGGATCGCCTGTCACCTACCATGACCTACTTCACCAAACGCTACCACCCCCCCGGCACGGCGCCGGGCGAGCTGACTGTCGATGCGGTCACGACCGGTCAGCCGCTCACGATTCGGCTGATTGATTATGACGCAACAGAGTACACTGAGAAGGAAAACATTACCTTCGAGGAATGCCTGCCGCACCTTGAGCATCCCGCCATGACCTGGATTCACGTCCACGGTCACGCCGCACCCGACTTGTTGCGTAATATCGGTAACGCCTTCGGCCTGCACCCACTGGCGCTGGAAGATGTGCTCAACTCCGGGCAACGCCCCAAAGTGGAATCGTATGATGACCAGCTATTTGTCGTCATGAGCCTGCCCGTACACCCTAACGGCTCAATTACCACTGAACAGATAAGCCTGTTTGCGGGGAAAGATTTCATAGTCAGCTTTCATAATGGCCTGGCGGACCCCTTTGATCTGGTGCGCAAGCGCCTGCGTAACCACACCGGACATATTCGTAACGGCGGGTCAGATCATTTACTGTATGCCCTGCTTGATGTGGTCATTGATAAAGGGTTTCCGGTGCTGGAAGATCTCGGCGAAGCGATCGAAGACATTGAAGAAATGCTGCTCGCCTCACCCGATAAAACCACACTGCACAGCATTCATCATATCAAACGCGAGTTGCTCTTGTTGCGTCGCATGCTCTGGCCACACCGCGAAGTGCTGAACTCACTGCTGCGCGGTGACCATGCGCTGATACGCGACGACACCAAAACCTATTTGCGTGACTGCTATGATCACACCATTCAGATCATGGATCTGCTGGAAACTTACCGTGACATCATGACCGGCATGCTGGATATCTACCTCTCCAGCATCAGCATGCGCCTGAATGACGTGATGCGCGTATTGACCGTTATCACCACGCTGTTTATACCCCCCACGTTTGTGGTGGGTGTATACGGCATGAATTTCGACCCTGCGGCCAGCCCATGGAACATGCCCGAACTGGAGTGGAAGTATGGCTACGTGGTTGTCTGGTTCGTCATTATCGTCATGATGAGCGGGATGCTGGTTTATTTTAAACGCAAAAAGTGGTTTTGACATGCTCACACACATTCACATACGCGATTTCACCATCATCGACCAACTGGAACTGGATCTCGAAAATGGCATGACTGTGCTTACTGGCGAGACCGGGGCAGGCAAGTCCATCATCATTGATGCACTGAATCTGGTGCTGGGGGATCGCGCCGACAGCGGCGTGGTACGTCATGGCTGCGCGCGCACTGACATCAGCGCCACGTTTGACATCAGCAAGATCACCGCTGCTCAAGCATGGCTGGCGGAACAGGAGATGGACATTGAAGACAATAGCGAGTGCGTGCTACGCCGCACCGTCACTAACGAAGGTCGCTCGAAAGGCTATATTAACGGCAGTGCTGTGCCCATCCAATCGTTACAGACACTCGGGGATACGCTGGTAGACATTCATGGCCAGCATGAACATCAATCGTTGCTGAAAAACGATATGCAGCGCCAGTTACTCGACGATTACGCGGGTCACGCACATCTGCTCACACAACTCGCCGCCATCTACCGCCAGTGGAAATCGGTGGGATCTGAGCTGGACACGTTGCGCAGTGCCACGCAAGACCGCGATACGCGTCTCGACATGTTGCGCTATCAGGTACACGAGCTTGAAACACTGGCGTTGAGTGAGAATGAAGTCAACATGCTTGAAGAAGAACGCGCACGCCTGGCAAACTCCGGGCGTCTGCTCGACACTTGCCAAACTGCCTTGCACAACCTTTACGAAAGCGATGCAAATGACATTTTCACCGTATTGGGTCGCACCTTGAGCGAGCTGGAACAACTGCGGACGCTTGATAACCGCTTGTCCAGCGCGTGTGATCTGCTCAACAGTGCACATGTGCAGATTGAAGAAAGCGCCAACGAACTGCGTCATTACCGCGACACCCTTGATCTTGATCCGGCGCGCCTGACATGGGTAGAACAGCGCCTTGACGCCATCCATCAACTGGCGCGCAAACACCGCACTGCACCGACCGCATTGGCCGTCCTGCTCACCACCTTGCAAGCTGAGTTATCTTCCATTGAACACAGTGATGAGCATCTGCAACATCTGCAAAATCAGCTTGTTGCCCGGAGCCACGCTTATCTCGAACAGGCACGGCAACTCAGCGCCAGCCGCACGCGTGCCGCACACGACTTCAGCACCAAAGTCACCGACGGCATGCAGCCCCTCGGCCTGGCCGGTGCGCGTTTTGCAATTACCTTACAGCCACTTAACACAGCAGATCACACAGACGGTCGCTCCCGGCATCCTGCGCCGTCCACGGATGGACAAGTGCCGCGAGCGCAGGATGCGCTGGAGCGGCCCTCCCGCGACACTAGTACTTCCATGCACGTCGCGCAACAACTGCGTTTTGCAGCAACAGGCATGGAACGCGTAGACTTTCTGGTCAGCACCAATCCCGGCCAGCCCCTCAAACCGTTATCCAAAGTCGCCTCGGGCGGTGAGCTATCGCGCATCAGCCTTGCCATACAAGTGATCGCGGCACGCAGCAGCCACATCCCAACCTTGATTTTTGATGAGGTTGATACGGGCATCGGTGGCGGCGTCGCCGAAACCGTGGGACGGCAATTGCGCACGCTCGGCGAATCTCACCAGGTATTGTGTGTTACCCACCTGCCCCAGGTCGCCGCGCTCGGGCATCATCACCTGCACGTCAGCAAAGAAAGCACGCAAGGCACCACCACCACCCGTATTCGCCGACTCACCGACACTGCCCGCAACGAAGAAATCGCCCGTATGCTCGGCGGTGTAGAAATTACCGCGCAAACACGCGCGCACGCCAGGGAAATGATTGGACAAGCGAAGAAAAAGAAAGAAAGCGCTTAGGTACCGTTGACATTAACACGCAAAAATCATTGCACCAGTGATCTATCCACTGGATGCGCATGTTTGAACAAGGTGAAAAAGTTTTTAGTGGTAGCCTGGGCAATTTCAGCTAACGACACACCGCGTAGCGCGGCAATATGTTCTGCAACGTGCCGGGTATAAGCAGGTTGATTGGTTTTTCCTCGATGCGGTGCAGGTGCAAGATAAGGCGCGTCCGTTTCGACCAGCATACGCTCCAGCGGCATGCGTGTTGCCACGTCTTTTAATTCTTTGGCGCTCTGAAACGTGACTATGCCTGAAAATGAGATGTAAAAATTCAAATCCATGGCCTGCTGGGCCGTGTCCCAATCTTCGGTGAAGCAATGCATTACTCCACCGACTTCATCCGCACCTTCTTCGCGCAGGATACGCAGGGTATCGTGTTTGGCTTCGCGGGTGTGGACAATCAACGGCTTGCCAGTAGCCTTGGCTGCCGCAATGTGGCAGCGAAAGCGCGCGTGCTGCCATGCCATATCGCCGCCGTTACGGAAATAATCCAGCCCTGTTTCACCGATCGCCACCACGCGCGGATCTTGCGCGTGTACTATCAAATCATCCACGCTCGGCTCCTGGCCTTCGCGTTCATTAGGATGCACGCCGACTGATGCAAACACCTGCGAGTATTGATGCGCCAACGCCAGCACCGCAGGATACGTTTCGAGGCAGACGGAAACACACAGCATGTAAGCGATGTCCTGCGCCTGAGCGTTTTGCATGACAACATCCATGCCACCCCACGAGGCATCGAGAAGATCAAGATGGCAGTGGGAATCAACTAATAACAGAGTAGACATAAAGTATCCGGCAGATATAAGCGCGCTATAATAGAAAATGGAATAGCAAAGGGTATTACATGGTATGGGTGGGACGGTCCGCGTTGAGCGCGCCAGCCAGATAGGTTTCAATTTTTTTGCGGGCGGTTTCACTTTCCTGATCACTGCCAAATTGCACGCCAATACCGGCAATGCGATTGCCCTGCGCGCCTTGGGGGGTAATCCACACCACGCGTCCGGCCACCGGCAACTTTTCGGTTTCCTGCATGAGTGTCAGCAGCATAAAAACTTCATCGCCGATTTTGTAGGGCTTGTTACTGGGAACAAACAGACCGCCGTGTTTGATAAATGGCATGTATGAGGCATACAACGCGCTCTTATCTTTAATGGCAAGCGATAAGATACCTTGTCGTTGCGGCGCGGCTGCGGCTTTATCTTCTTCTGCCATGGTCTCGACCCACTACCTGCTATATTCTTGCCAACTGTCAACAGAGCCTGACAGAACCGCTCTCGCTGCCTGGGGTTGCGCACACCTTCCAGTTAATCAGAATATCTTCCAACAACATCTGCGCATTACTTGGACCCACCGCGAGGCGCGAGGCCTCTCTAATTTTATCAAGTTGATAATAAAGTGTTTTCAAGTTTAATTGTTCAGCAAGCGCATGTAAACGCAAACGCACATCAGGATTCGCCAACAGCGGGGGATACTCCGCTGATTTAAGGCGAATCATATCAATAATGCAACTGTGCATCCAATATAGCGTCTCTTTCAGCTCTAACTTCAGCCAAACCGTCGCTAACGCCACAGGTGACACCTGATTGAGCAATAAACGCTCCATGCCATCGAGCACATTCAGGCGCTGGCTGGCCTGCCCACCCTGCGCCATCTGCAACGCCGCGAGCGGCGCTCCACCAGCCAGTGCCAGCAATAACGCGACATCATGACCCGGCTCCAGTTGCGCCGCCAGCCAGGAAGCGGCAACGTCCTGGGCGGGAAGCGTACAGGTGATGCGCTGGCAGCGGCTGCGCAAGGTTGCAGGCAGTACCGTGGCGTTGCTGGCAACCAGAATCAATAATGACCGGGGCGCCGGTTCTTCCAATGTTTTAAGCAAGCTGTTGGCCGCCTGTGTGTTCATGCACTCAGCGGGAGAAATAACAACCACTTTATAACCGGAGTAATGCGCCTTCATGTTCAGATTAGCGCTGATTTCACGCACCTGGTCAACGCCAATCACTTTTTTATCTTCCAGTAATCCCACCCAATGATTATCCGGGTGAGTGCCTGCCTGATTAAGCAGACAGCCACGGCAGATGCCACAGGGCTTGGCATCGGCATGAAGATGCTCGCACAATACCGTGCGTGCGAACATCTGCGCAAAAGATTCTTTGCCAATCCCCCGTGGGCCGGTCAGCAACATGGCGTGCGGCAAGCGGTCTTCATGCAGACGTTGCATCAACCCTTGCCATAGGGTATGTTGCCACGGGAATATTTGATTGCTGCTGATCATAATGCAGCGAAAAAATCGGCGAGCACAGCCTCGATACGTTTTTGCACAGCCTCCAGCGGCTGCGCGGCATCAATCACCCGGTAACGCGCGGGATGCTGCTGCGCCAGTGCCAAATACGCTTGTCGCACCCGTTCAAAAAAAGCCGCCTGCTCAGATTCAAAACGGTCTGGCACACTGCGCTGGCCGGCGCGCTGCAAACCCTCAGCCACCGGCAAATCCAGTAACAACGTCAAGTCAGGACGCAACGCGCCCTGCACCCATTCTTCCAATGCGGCAATGCGCTGACTAGAGATGCCACGCCCACCGCCCTGATAAGCATAAGTGGCATCAGTAAAACGATCGCACAATACCCATTTGCCGGCCTCAAGTGCCGGGCGAATCACCCGCGCCAGATGCTCGGCGCGTGCCGCAAACATCAGCAGCAATTCGGTGTCACTGTCCATGCCATCTTCACGGCGCTCCAGCAGCAGGCCGCGAATCTGCTCTGCCAGCGGCGTGCCACCCGGCTCGCGGGTCACTATCACCGCGCGACCCAACATTTCAATGCAGCGACGTATGAATTCGCGATTGGTGGTTTTACCCACGCCTTCAGCGCCTTCCAGGGTAATGAATTTACCGCGAATATCAGACGGCGCCATCAACGATCCAATACTTCATTTCTCGTATGCTCAACAATCTTCAGCGCTTCATTTATCAAGGATTGCTCAATATTCAACTCTTCGAGGGCAGAGCGAAGATGCTCAACTACAATATCGAAATGCACACTACTCAAACCACGCCGCACCAAAGGCGCGTGAGCACTGCGCAAGTCTTTGCCGGAATAATGCGTGGCGCCGCCAAAAGCAAATATTAAAAACCATTTTTGCTTTTCTATCTGCGCATTAATATCTATCCCTGAAAAAAATATATTGATACGTGGATCGCGTGTCACTTTGCGGTAAAATATCTCTACCGCCGCATTGACAGCGGCTCGCCCCCCGATCCGGACATATAAATCTTCATTCATAAAGCAATCCTTCCTGTGCCACCTTTAAATTTATCAACCTGCAAGCGGCGGTTCAGCTTTTTCCAGGATCAGGCATCCGGAATTTTCTGATAATTCTTTCTGCGAAACAAATCATTACGGCGACTCACCAGGCGATCGAGAAATAACAGACCATCCAGATGGTCTATTTCATGCTGCACCGCGCGCGCCTCATAGCCTTCCATCTCATACTGCAATAATGCACCCGATTCGTCGTGCGCTTCAAGCACAATGCGTGCGGCGCGCACCACATTGCCCGTGTAATCGGGCACTGACATGCAACCTTCGCGCCCTAATACATGGCCTTCCCAGGTGGTAACTTCAGGGTTGATGAGCACCAATCGACCATGGTGCTTGACTTTGGGTTTACTTGAAACATCGACAATCACAATTCGCCGCAAGCGCCCGGTTTGCGGCGCGGCAATGCCCACGCCACCGGGGCCTGCACGCATGGTTGCTTCGAGATCAACGATGAAATTGCGCAACTCATCATCGAAATGTTCAACCGGTTGCGCGATGCGCTCCAGGCGCGCATCAGGATAAGTGAGTATTTGCAACATCGCCATGACCTGAGTAATTACCCGGGCTACCCAAGCATCAGGTCGATCGGCTCAAGCTGAACTTCCATACCTTTGCCATCTAATATCTGCACGGCGGATTCCAGCGCCGCCACACCTTGCAAGGCACGACCTTCAATTTGCATGATGTAAATGGGTTTGTCTTCGGTGCCTGCAACATCCGATTGCAGATCAAGAATATCCAGCCCGGCGTCGGCCAGCACGGTGGTCACCTGCGCGACAATACCGGCACGGTCAGCGCCAAATACGCGGATATGCACATCTGCTTCCGGGTGGCGATGCAGTTGGCCTTCAATTTTATCAATATGCAATTTCAGCCCCAGCGATTCGCACACTGGCGCAACCAGTTGCTCCAGCATAGCGGTACTGCCTGCGTACTGCACCATCAACATCACCGTGAAGTTGCCCCCCAGGCGCGTCATGGACGCCTCACCCAGGTTGCAACCACTGTCATACAGTGCGGCGGTAATACGCGCCACAATGGCGGGGCGGTCTTTGCCTACGACGGTGAGCATGAACCAGTGAGGTGCGGTGGTAGTCATAACGCAGACTCCTTAATGCAATGTTGAATGCACGATGTAAATCAATAAAACACCCACACCAATCAGCGTGGCCTGCTGCACCGTGGCGGTGGGTTGCACGCGTTTGTGCAGGCCGGGTATCAGGTCTGCCACAGCAATATAAATAAAGCTGGACGCCGCTACCGCCAGTATATACGGCAAAATATTCTGCATGTCGCCTAGGCTGAAATAACCCAGCAGCGCGCCCACAACCGTGGTCAAGCTGGCTAATATGTTATATAAAAAAGCCTTTTTACGACTAAATCCGCTGTGCAGCAACACCGCAAAGTCGCCCACTTCCTGGGGAATTTCATGTGCCGCCACTGCCAGGCTCGTGACCACGCCCAAATGAAAATCCGTCAGAAACGCCGCCGCGATCAACACACCGTCCACAAAGTTGTGGATGCCATCACCGATCAGAATCAGGGTGCCTGCTGCCTGACCTGCTTGATTGGTATCGGCCTGACGATCATTGGCGTGGGCATGTTCCGGCATATGCGCTTCGCAATGGTCAGCATGACAATGCCGCCACAACACCATTTTTTCCAGCAGAAAAAAGCCCAGCAAACCCAACAGCACCGCCAGGGTGATGTTATGAAAATCCACCACTCCCGGCCCCGCCAACGCATGCGGCAACAACCCCAAAAACGCCGCGCCCAACAATGCGCCCACGGCAAAACTCACAAAATGAGGCAAGGCTCGGGTGCGCCAGGTTTCCGACATCAATAAAAAGCACGACGCCGCCACCACGCTGAGCACGCCACCAAACAGACTAAAAACAATTATCCAACCAAGAAGGTTCATGAGCGAATAGGTTCAATCTATAAATGTGTGGGCATGATACCCCATATCAGGAATTACCGCTGGAGTAAAACGCGGGGATTTATTGTAAGTTTATGATAAAAATAAAGAAAGCACTTGAACTACGGGGGGCACAGAGAACACGAAGGAAAAACAAAGCCTCGCCAGGATGGCATCGTGTCCTCCGTGGCTCAAGAGTTTTTTACCGCTTACAACTCAACCAAACCACCCTTTACTTCGCCAGCCAAATCAAACTCGCCATTCTGCCAGTAATGCTGTCACGCCGAAAAGAATAAAAGCGTTGCGCGTCGGTGAAAGTGCATTCGCCGCCGCCGTACACCGCTGTTATGCCCTGACGCGCCAGGCGTTGTCGTGCGAGCAGGTAGATATCGGCAAACCAACGTCCAGTGGGTGCGGCCGCTCCTGCGCATCCTGCGCCCACGGCACTTGTGCATCCTTGCACGGCGGGTTTAAAGGCATCTGCTGCCTGCGGGTCTTGCGCCATGAATATATCACGCACTTCTGCACCTACTTCAAAGGCCTGCGGGCCGATGGCGGGTCCCAGCCAGGCCATGAGACTTTCCGGGCGGGCGTCGAGCGCTGCCAGCGTGGTTTCTATTACACCATTAGCCAGACCGCGCCAGCCAGCATGGGCGGCGGCAACTTTGCTACCTTCGCGGTTACATAACAACACGGGCAGGCAATCTGCCGTCAATACGATGCACACTACGCCTGTCTGGTGGGTGTAACTGCCATCGGCGGCACAACCTTCCGCAACTTCGGCGGCATTCACAATCTGCGTGCCATGCACTTGATTCAGCCATACCGGCGCGGCGGGCAGGTTCAGGCGGCGCTGCAACTGCCTGCGATTAGCGGCGACGTCATCTGCAACATCGCCCACATGATCACCCAGGTTGAAATCGGCGTAAGGAGCCAGGCTCACGCCACCGTGGCGGGTGGTGGTATACGCCCGCACATTGGCAGGCGCGGGCCAGTCGGGGATGACCCAATCACGGGCGCCGTTACTCATGCGCCATGCGATCGTCATGTAATGCTTTAATCAGGGCAGTCATGTCATCGGGTAACGGCGCGTGCCATTCCATCGGCTCACCGCTCTCAGGATGCTGCAATGCCAGCCGTGCCGCATGCAACGCCTGACGTTTAAAGGTGCGTAGCGTGGCCATTAATGATTCACTACTACCGGGTGGGATGCGCAAGCGACCGCCATACACCGGGTCACCCAGCAACGGGGAATGGATATAGGCCATGTGTACACGAATCTGATGGGTGCGGCCGGTTTCCAGATGCACTTTAATATGGGTATGAATGCGGAAGCGTTCAACCACGCGGTAATGGCTCACGGCGGGTTTGCCGCTACGCGTCACGGCCATGCGCTTGCGATCTACGGCATGGCGGCCAATCGGCACGTCAACGCTGCCGCCCGAAGTCATTACACCCATCGCTACCGCCTCATATTCGCGCTCAATGCTGCGCTCCTGGAGTTGTTGCACCAGATCAGCCTGCGCGGTGAGGGTGCGCGCCACCACCAGCAGACCGCTGGTTTCCTTGTCAATGCGATGTACGATGCCGGCACGCGGCACATGCACTAGCTCAGGCGCATAATGCAGCAGTGCATTCAGCATCGTGCCATCATGGTTACCGGCTGCCGGATGCACTACTAGCCCGGCAGGTTTGTTGATCACCAGCAGATGTTCGTCTTCATACACAATGTGCAGCGGTATTGCCTGGGGCAGCGACGTCACTTCCTCTGCCAGCGTGGCGGTAAGCTCAACCTGCTCGCCACCCAGCACCTTATCTTTGGCGCGCCATTGACGTGCGTCCACCGTCACCTGGCCACCGCGTATCCATTGTTGCAGGCGCGCGCGTGAATAGCCGGAAAACATCTCGGCCAATGCCTGATCGAGACGCATGCCAGCCAGCGCGTCGGGAATGCGTGAAGATAAATGTTCTGTATTGGTCATACGGGATGAATGATATAATGAGCCACAAAAATCACGACGTGTCCTTTGCAATTAATAGAGATTCATTTTACCACGATGCGTTTATCTAACTTGCTGTTTATTACATTTATGGTGTCTGGCGCACTCGGCTGCGCATCCGCAAAATCTACAATATCACAGGAAAAACAGCAAGATACAGCAAAAGAAACGGCGGCTGCGGATCTCCAGCTTTATAACGAAGCCAAAGCCGCGCTGCTCACCGGCAACTACCCACAGGCCGCCGCCCACCTGGGCACGCTGGCGACTCGCCATCCCCTCAATAATTACGCCCAGCAAGCCCTGCTCGAAACCGCCGCAGACAGCGTTAAGCGTGGGCAGGCCGCAGCAACCGTAACCGACGCTACAAAATTCATCAGCCAAAACCCCCATCACCCGCACGTAGATTACGCCTACTATCATCGCGGGTTGGTAGCGTTTTATGAGAGCCTGCCAGCACTGGAAACAGCGGACCCCGCCACCACCACGCCCCAGGTGTCAGCGCCAGTGCGGCGCGCGTTTCAGTATCTGGCTGAGCTATTGAGGAACACCCCCAGCAGCACATTTGCAGCCGATACCACGCAACGCATGCTGCATATTCGCAATACCCTGGCCCGGCACGAAGTTGCTATTGCCAAACATTATCTGACACAGGGAGGGCACGCCCGCGCGGCGGCTCGCGCCAAATATGTTGTGCAGAATTATCAGCAATCGCCGGCCGTTGCAGATGCCCTGGCGATATTAACCCAAGTCAATGCCATGCCCGTAAAAGCACCTGAAACTCCGGTTGACACGGGCGCTGTTGCGGCAACATCGCCACCTCAAGACACGGCACCCCCATCGGCTAAGCGCTGGTTACAGTCACAAAATCCTGAACACTACACCTTGCAATTATTCAGCACCAGCAACGAAAAGTTCATAAAAAAACATATCGTCCAGCATCATCTGACAGGCAAGGCAGATTATTTTCGCAGCAGCGCCGGCACCTACGCGTTGGTCTACGGGGCTTACTCCACCAAAAACGCAGCACAACACGCCGCCAAGCAACTTCCTCGGCATTTAATTGCAGGCAAACCGTGGATACGCAGCTTTAAATCCATCCACGCCAGTCTTAAGCAGTAGTATGATAGACCACCCCCAATACTGTTCAATTAATACACCCCCGTTCGTCCTGAGCCTGCCGAAGGGCTCTGGATGAGTAACGGGGGGTTCTCCTGCGTTTATCGCAGGACTCACCACGAACGGTGAAATGAACAGCACTGAGACCCCACCCTAACCGGCACAGGAAAAATTTATATCTTATGAATCTGCGTCATCTGTTACTGATCTTAGTCATTACTTTATCTCTAGGCGCATGCGCTTCATTAGAGGAACAAAGTGATGACACCAAAACCTGGTCTGCCAGTCGTCTCTACGAGCGCGCCAAAGAAAAGCTCAACAATGGCGATTACGAAAAAGCCATTAAAGATCTCGAAGACCTGGTATCACGCTATCCTTTCGGCCCATATGCACAACAAGCGCAACTCGATATCACCTACGCTTACTATAAATATGACGAAGCGGATTCCGCTGTAGCCGCCGCCGATCATTTCATTAAACTTTATCCGCGCCACCCCAATGTCGATTACGCCTATTATATAAAAGGTTTGACCGGATTTAACCGCAGCATCGGTAACCTGGAACGCATGATGGGACAAGAAGCATCTGAACGCGACCCGCGCGCCGCACGCGAATCACTGCAACATTTCTCGCAACTGGTTAAACTGTTCCCTGACAGTAAATACGCACCCGATGCTGCACAGCGGATCTTATATCTCTACAACACGCTGGCAAGTTATGAAATACATGTAGCCACTTACTACATGAAACGTCGCGCTTATGTAGCCGCAGTTAATCGCGCCAAATATGTCCTTGAAAACTACCCCACCACACCCGCCACACCGGATGCGCTGGGCATCATGGCCAAGGCCTACAAATTGCTGGGCATGAATGATTTATCCGATGATACACTGCGTGTACTGGAACTGAATTATCCGCAAAACTCATACCTTGTCGAGGTACGAAACATGAAGGTTAAAAATTAAATCAGGCTAAAGGAGGCTGCTCATGTGGGATTTTTTTGGAACCGTGCGTCACCGTCATTCGGTACGTAAATATCAAACCGACATCGCAGTAGAACACGAAAAACTGCATGCCATTCTCGAAATGGCCTGTGCCGCGCCCTCTGCCGGTGATCTGCAAGCCTACCAGATCATCGTCGTTAGCACCCCCGCCGAACGCGACGGCTTGGGCCGCGCCTCTGGCGGGCAAACATTTCTCTCGGAAGCCCCCATCTGCCTGGTATTTTGCGCCGATCCCGAAGCATCCGCCCAGCAATATGGCGAACGCGGCCGCTCATTGTATGCCATACAAGACGCCACCATCGCTGCCGCTTACGCACAGCTTGCCGTCGTCGCGGCTGGCATGGGTTCAACCTGGGTCGGTGCGTTTGATGAAGCGGCGGTAAAAGAATTGTTGGGAATACCCGCGCATCAACGCCCCGTCGCATTGCTGAGCATAGGTTACCCCGCCGAAATGCCTGAGCCAACCTCACGCCGACACTTGAATGAGATTGTGAGCTACCGGTAAAGACGGGTTGGGATTTTATCGGTATCCCCTCTGGAAAAATTCTTCAGGGCACCTCTAAAAATTCAAATTTCCGTCATTCTCTATCACCCTCGCGAAAGCGAGGGAAGTGGGCATGGCGAGCTGATTTATATGCGATTGCCCTGGCTTGTCGCCGAGCTTGGCTTTACGAATCACACCCGGATTGCAATAGCATTGTTTGGATTACTCCGGACGAAGAAAAAGCCGAAAGCCTTGTATTTACTCGGCTTATCGGCCTTAGTTGGACTCTCTTGGAGTCTTTAATGGTACCGATGGCCGGACTCGAACCGGCACAGCTTGCGCCACCACCACCTCAAGGTGGCGTGTCTACCAATTCCACCACATCGGCTTAATCTTGTGACTTAACTGTCTACTGACCCGGCACAACCGGAACATCAGACGGCGCCGCAGGCTGTGCGGGGGCGCTCGCTGGCGGCGTCATACCTGATGGCGGCACCATGCCCGAAGGCAAGGTAGGCAAATCCGACACCTTGGCAGGCGCAGTAATCTCGGTCACGCTTTTTGCGTCGGTTCTATTTCCTGAAATATAGGCCAGTGACAGGCTGGTAATAAAAAAACCCGCCGCCAAGCCTGCCGTGGTGCGCGTTACAAACGATGCAGAACCGCGACTACCGAACACAGTTTGCGAGGCGCCACTGCCAAACGCGGCGCCGATGTCAGCACCTTTGCCTTGCTGGATGAGCACCAGCACCACCAGTGCAATGGTTATTACTACATGTATAGCCAGGATAATCGTTACCATTTCACTCTATACCGAAAAAACCTATAAACCATGACAGATCAATATGTTAACCCGCCGCCCGGCAAATTGCCAGAAATTCGGACGCTTGCAGGGATGCTCCCCCGATCAAGCCACCGTCAATATCCGGCATACTGAATAGCTCTACTGCATTCGCAGCTTTGACACTGCCGCCATACAGCAACTGAATCTTGTCCGCCAGATCCGCGTTATGTTCCGCAATCCGCTGCCGGATAAACGCATGCACCTCTTGCGCCTGCTGTGGAGTGGCGGTCATGCCAGTGCCGATGGCCCACACCGGCTCGTAGGCAATCACGGCATGACCCAGCGCTGCCATGCCACCCACGCTATGCAACACGGCGTCGAGTTGACGCGCCACCACCGCTTCAGTGCGACCCGTTTCACGCTCATCCAGTTGTTCGCCAACACATAATATCGGCGTCAAACCGGCTTTAACAGCGGCAATAACCTTGTACGCCACTGCATCGTCGCCTTCGCCAAACAAGGCGCGGCGCTCAGAGTGGCCGACAATCACGTAGCGGCACTGAAAATCCACCAGCATGGCGGCGGAAATCTCGCCCGTATAAGCACCTGCAGGAGCATGATACAGGTTTTGCGCGCCCAATGCGATGGCGCTGCCCTTCAGCAGCGCCGCACAATCAGCAAGATAGACAAAGGGGGGGCAAATTACCACCTGAGCGCCTTTATCACCCAGAGCATTGCCGCTGATGCCTGCCTTAAGGCCTTCTACAAGATCTCTGGCACTGGCTCGCGAGCCGTGCATTTTCCAATTTCCGGCGACCAGTGACTGCCGCATCATTCTACCCCAATAAGTTTGCAAAATAAGCGCGGAATCTTACCAGAAGTAGGTGCCTCCAGGCAACAGAGACCGGCATGGCAGGTCAATTTTAGCTCGCGGCTGAAATATATGACCCCATGGCCGTTATGGCAGCTTGAACAAATGCTCGCGATAATATTTAAGTTCGCGGATCGACTCGTGGATATCATCCAGCGCGCGGTGGCTGGATTCTTTGGTATACGCCGTTGCAATATTGGGCACCCAGCGGTGCGCCAGCTCTTTTACGGTGCTGACATCAATATGGCGATAATGGAAAAAACGCTCCAGCTCGGGCATGCCCCGGTGTAAAAAGCGCCGATCCTGGCAAATGCTGTTACCACACATCGGGGATTTATTGGGTAGTACGTATTTTTTCAGGAAATCCAGCGTCATGCGCTCGGCATCAACCTCATTGGTGCGACTGGACAATACTTTGTCAATCAGGCCAGTTTTGCCGTGCTGCGCCTTGTTCCAGGCATCCATGCCGTTTAACACCTCGGCGGTTTGATGGACGATCAGCACGGGCCCTTCGGCAATCACGTTGAGGTGACTATCAGTAACGACAGTGGCGATCTCAATGATATAATCCCGTTCTGTATCCAGGCCGGTCATTTCCAGATCGATCCAGATCAGGTTGCTCGGATCTTGCGCCATTCAATCATTACTCCTTAGGGATTTATATCCACCCATTCTAGCTAAAGGGCAGCAAGGCTGGAAGGAAAATCTGACTTTTTATTTATGGATACCCCTGATGCCGACGTTTACGATAATCTTCCTGGTCGCTTTAGCGATGAGCATGGGCACACGCCTGTGGCTCGCACGCCGCCATCAAGTACATGTGCAAAACCATCGCCAGCAGGTGCCGGTTGCGTTCCGCGATAAAATTACCTCTGAAAATCACCAGCGCGCCGCCGATTATACGGTTGCCAAAACCCGTCTGGAGATGATCGATATTTTTATCAGCGCCGCCTTGTTGCTGATATGGACGCTGGGTGGTGGGTTGGCATGGCTCGATGAAAGTTGGCGTGGTCTGCAACTTGCGCCGCTGGCCACGGGGGTGGGCGTGTTGCTGAGCGTGCTGTTGCTCGGGCAACTGCTCGACTTACCGCTGTCGGCCTATCATACTTTTAAATTGGAACAGCGCTTTGGCTTCAATCGCACCACCCCCGCCCTGTTTCTGGGTGATATTTTCAAGCAGGCGGTGTTGCTGATTATGTTGGGCGCGCCGCTGGCCGCGCTGATATTGTGGCTGCTGGACAGTAGTGGCGGGTGGTGGCTGAGCACTTGGGCGGCGTGGATGGGTTTTATGCTGTTGATGATGTGGGCGTATCCCGCACTGATTGCGCCCCTCTTCAACCGCTTTACGCCGCTGCAAGATGGTGAGTTGCGGCAGCGCGTGGTGGCGCTATTGCAGAAAAACGGCTTTACCTCGGGCCAGGGTATTTTTGTGATGGACGGCTCGCGCCGCTCCGGGCACGGTAACGCTTATTTTACGGGCCTGGGAGCCAACAAGCGTATCGTGTTTTATGACACCCTGCTCAATTCACTCACGCCGGATGAAATTGAAGCGGTGCTGGCGCATGAGCTGGGGCATTTCAAATGTCGCCACATCCATAAACGCATTGCGGCTACCGCCGTTATGACCCTGATAAGTCTCGCCGTGCTGGGCTGGCTGATAACCCAACCGTGGTTCTATACCAGCCTGGGGGTAATGCAAGCGTCTTCCTATATCGCGCTGGTGCTGTTTCTGCTGGTATTGCCGGTGTTCACGTTCTTTATGCAGCCGCTGAACGCGTATTTAATGCGTAAACACGAGTTTGAGGCCGATGACTTTGCCGCAACCCAAACCAACCCAGCCGATCTGGTGCAGGCGCTGGTAAAATTGTATAAAGAAAACGCCGCCACCCTTACCCCTGACCCACTCTATTCAGCGTATCATGACTCACACCCCCCCGCCCCAGTGCGCATTGCCAATTTATCTGCTAAATTAGGCAGCATGCCAAAGTCACTCTAACCAGAGTCGCGCTAAAAGGATATCGCTATGGATCAACAACGCTTTTTACTCAACACTGGCCTGCTCCTGCTGGCCTTGGTATGCTACACCAGCCAGGCTAAAGCGGCGGATCCCATTGCCAACGCCGCACAAGGCAAGAAGCTGTACGAAACACATTGTTTCTCATGCCACGATTCTAAAGTTCACACACGCCCTGAGACCATCATTCACTCGTTTTCCGCGCTGAAAAAACGCGTGCAGTTTTGCCAGAACAACAACCAGCTCAACTGGTCAGCCACACAAATCGATAACGTAGTGGCGCATCTCAACAATACCTTCTACAAATTCAAGGCTAAATAAGTATGGCGGGATTGGCTAACAGGCATTGCCACCCCTGCCAGGCAGGCGAGCCAGCACTGACCAGACTCCAGGCGCTGGATCTGCTCAAACAGTTGCAGGAATGGGAAGTCAATGAATCCGGCACGGAGATCACTCGCGCCTATCACTTCAAAAACTATTACCAAACCATCGCTTTCGTCAACGCCCTGGCCTGGATCGCCCACCAGGAAGATCACCACCCCGCCCTCACCGCACATTACAACCGTTGCGAAGTACGCTACAGCACCCATTCGATTAACGGCCTGTCAGAAAATGATTTTATTTGTGCAGCCAAAATAGATGCATTAATAACGGCTAAAAACTGATGACAGAAAAATCGTGGCGACTAGATGATGCACAGCAACTGGCGAATGACTACCCTTACACTTTTCACAAGCCCTCACCTGCCGTGATCGCCATGCTCGCCCAGGGCAACCGAGTGAAGCTGATCTTTACGTTCTCAAGTGACGACCCGGCAGCTCCCGCTGCAGAGCGGATGTGGGTTGAAATTGATTCGATTAAAGGTGATCAATTTACTGGCTTTCTGGATAACGAACCCTATTATGTTCACGACCTGAAACACCGCGACCTTATAGCATTTTCTGCACGGCATATTACCGATACGGATATCGAAGATCCGGTTCCTTCAATCACCGAAAAATATATTAAGCGCTGTTATGTGAGTAATCGCGTGCTCTACGGGGGAGAAAAAGTGGGTTATTTGCACCGCGAGCCCCCTGTCCAGGAAAATGATAGTGGCTGGCGTTTTAGGGTGGGCGACGAGTCAGAGGACTACCTGAGTGATGCTAAAAATCTATCTTATGTTTCGATAGGTGCAGTGCTGCGGGAAGATGACAGCTTTGTTGGCCTGCTCGACCATGAAGCCAACATAACATTTGTGCGGGACAATACGGGTGAATTTGCGCGGCTTCATTAGCCGCGCAAACTGTTTTTCGGCAAATGTAGCGTGCGCACGGTGACACTATTGCAGTCGCATTGATTGCGTGCCGGACAAATTGTTAGGCGCGCTTGGATGATAACGCCGTTGTTTCATAATCAATTTGCTGTAACGCCTTTTGAATATGGTTCACTTCATTTTCTTCAAAAAGAGCTTCTCCGCATTGCGTACACACCCATGCGGGGACTGACTCCCATGAAATATGATACCCATCTCGATCTGCACTAAATGGAGCATGAGCTTTGACCATTTTGCCTTTACAATGAAAGCATTCCATTTTATCTCCTAACCTTAAGGTCTGCCGACCATTGATCGGGGGCGGGCAAATATGCCGTGATTATAGCCAAATATTCAGCTTTTGGTGCGCAAACAACATGTATGGCGCGATTTTGTTTTGCGTGAAAAAGCAGATAGCTTTCGCCTCGTTGATCTTCCGGGTATTCCTCAATTATTTCACCCAATAACACAGCATCCCTTATCTCATCCGTTGTAATCATTCTGTCAGGACGTGACATTTGTTTTATTGCATGAGGCAAGAAAAGGATTTTCTTATTTGCCGATGAGATTATTTTCTGCTTCATTCTGTGCTCAGTATCGCCTGATTTCGCCTAATGTTCAAGCTCAGGACGTAGCAAGCGTAGCGTGCGCTGTGCGCACGCTTAATCGCTGTCAGCCTGCTCACCATATGTCTCACCATCATCACTTCCTCCCGCCCAATCAATCGGGCATAAGCCTTTCTTCACATGCGTATGAAAGCTCGAATACGGCCAATCCATCACACGTTGCACATATGCCGCATGAAGCCACCTTCATCCCGAATCTGGTGCTCCCAGAATCGCCGTTGCCACAAACCTGGCTCGCGGCGTTTCACACAGAAAAGGGTCCAGAAAAGCAGCAGAAAAGGGGTTAGCACTGTAGGGCGGGTGGCATTGTTAGTAAAGTATAGCTATGGTACATTGTGTTTTTTGAGAAGGGTCAGGTGATGCTGAATTGTCCAAAATGTTCACGGGCAGGCTGCCCAAAAGATGGCGTTGTAAAGGGTAAGCAGCGTTACAAATGCAAGGCG
>JANOOA010000248.1:0-15586 GCA_031421115.1 Gammaproteobacteria bacterium
GCGTCCATGTATGACATGGCGTAGCGGCCTTCGTAGAAAAATTCCTGCCACTGCCGCACCATGCCCATGTAACGGTTATTCAAGTTAATGACTTTGATCGGCAAGCCGTACTGGCGGCAGGTCGACAATTCCTGTATGCACATTTGAATGCTGGCTTCGCCAGTGACGCAGGCCACGGTGGCGTCAGGGTGCGCCAACTGCACGCCCATCGCCGCTGGCAAACCAAATCCCATAGTGCCCAATCCACCGGAGTTGATCCAACGTAGGGGTTTGTCAAATTTGTAGAACTGCGCGGCCCACATCTGGTGCTGGCCCACATCAGAAGTCACATAAGCATCGCCTTCGGTAAGCCGATACAGCGTCTCTAACACATATTGCGGCTTGATCAGCGCACTGTTGCGATCGTACTTCAGGCAGTTGATGCCACGCCACGCGTTAATTTGATCCCACCATTGCGCCAATGCAGCAGGGTCAGGCTTGCGATTGTCTTCTTTAATCAGGCGCATCATGTCTTTCACAACATGATTAACATCACCGACGATCGGCACGTGAACCTTGACGCTCTTGGAAATCGACGAGGGGTCAATGTCGATATGAATAATTTGCGCCTCGGGGCAGAAATATTTCACCACGCCCACCACGCGGTCGTCAAAGCGCGCGCCAATCGCCACCAACACATCGCAATGATGCATCGCCATGTTGGCTTCATAGGTGCCGTGCATGCCGAGCATACCGAGTGATTGCGGATCAGTAGCAGGATAACCGCCCAGCCCCATCAAGGTTTGTGTGATGGGAAAACCCAGCATCCGCGTCATTTCGGTGAGTGCATCCTGCGCGCCGCTCAAGATCACGCCGCCACCGGCATAGAGCATGGGTTTTTTGGCGGTGAGCATTAAATCCACGGCCTTGCGGATTTGCCCAGGATGGCCTTTCAGCACCGGATTATAGGAGCGGATCGACACTTCTTTGGGATAGCTGTATTCAGTGCGCTGTGCGGTGACATCTTTAGGCACGTCCACCACCACCGGGCCGGGGCGGCCAGTGGTGGCAAGATAAAATGCTTTCTTAATGGTGATAGCGAGGTCTTTTACATCTTTCACCAGAAAGTTGTGTTTGACACAAGGACGCGTGATGCCCACGGAATCCACTTCCTGAAACGCATCGCTGCCAATCGCCGAGGTAGGTACCTGGCCAGTGATCACCACCATAGGAATCGAGTCCATGTGCGCGGTCGCAATACCAGTGATAGCATTGGTGGCACCGGGGCCAGAAGTCACGAGCACCACGCCGGGCCTGCCGGTAGAGCGCGCATAACCGTCGGCGGCGTGGGTAGCGCCCTGTTCGTGACGCACCAATATGTGCTTCACGTCTTCCTGCCGGTATAACGCGTCGTATATATGCAAAACAGCGCCGCCAGGATAGCCAAACACATATTCCACGCCCTCATCCTTCAGGCAACGGACAAGTATTTCGGCACCGGTTAATTCCACGTCATCATCTCCAAAAATATAGAAAAACGCCCAAGTCGCCCATGTATAGGGACGACTGAGGTATTGTGTGCCCCATCTAATGACCGATTATAACGCGCCACGCCGTCAAGATATAGTGTTTCAAAAGAAGCGATTAGGGTAATAAGCTGGAAGCTTAAACATACAATGGCTGGATGGGCGAGATGCGATGCTATGGGCCTTGTTATTTTATATTATTTTCAATAGGTTAATTGGATATCACCGTCCGTGCTGCTGACAGTATTTATCGTCATTTCAAGCGCAATGACAGTGTGGAGAGGACCTATGTGAATAACACAAAGGGAATAATCTTGCGACCTATCCTTATTCGTTAGATAGTGTCGTCACGAGAAGAGATATGAGATAATTTGCGAATCACTTTTGATTTTCGGGAAGCTTGCAATGGATTTGGTGTATCGTCGGCACGACATATCGGATCACGTCTGGGCGTTGCTAGATAGGCATTTACCAGGCCGGCCAGGCACACGATAACCGGCAATCATCCATTCCAGCGTGACTCTGCCACCTGCTCCACGAACATTCTGCCGGGGCAGTCGGAGCGAAGCGACTCAAGAATTTCAGGTTAAGGTGTCGGCCTGCCGGTTGTCAATTTTTCTCTTTCTTTGCGCATTGAGCTTCCGCTCAAATTGGTCTTGTATGCGTTGTGCACGACACGATCCAGAATGGCATCTGCCAAGGTTGGATCGCCCATTACTCTGGTGTTAGGGGTTTAAATTTGAAGGCATCGGTACTTACCTGAATGCGATGTATACCGACAAGTGTGGCGCTACATTTCAAGACTCAAAGCGTACTGCACGCCACGCCACTACAAAAGCGGCAGCGCCAATCATTGCCGCCAGAAAATATGTAGCCAGTGGCCCGGCACTACCCCACATATAGCCACTGTAAAGACTGCCCACTGCACCGCCTGCACCAAAGCTGAGACTGCTGTAGAGCGCCTGACCACGCCCCTGGTTACGCCCTGTAAAATATTGGTTGATTAGTTGAATTGAAACGGCATGGTAAATACCAAAGCTGGCAGCGTGCAATGTTTGCGCGAAAATCATGGTGGGCAGACTATCTACGTACAACCCAATGAGCGCCCAACGCAGGGCCGCACATAACAAGCTGGCAAGAAAGATATTACGCAGACCAAAGCGCGGCACCAGACGGTGCATGAACATAAATACCAGCACTTCGGCGATCACGCCCAGCGCCCACAGCCAACCGATGAGGGTGCGGGAATAACCGTGGTCTTCTAAATAAATTGAGTAAAATGTGTAATACGGGCCGTGGCTGGCCTGCATCAGAAAACACACCACCAGCAAAGCAATCACTTCAGGGCGCCGCAGCACGTCACGTAATGGCAGGTGGCTTGAGACCGCCGGCGATTCACGCTCCGGCACCAGTAAGCTCATAAGCCAGATGCCAATCATCAAGGTCAACAAAATCGCGGGTAACGCGCCGATGCCCACCGCCTCAAAAATAGAGCCGAGGACAGTTACCGCCAAAATAAAACCAATCGAACCCCACAGACGAATGGAGCTGTAACGATGCACTTGATTGCCGAGGTGGCTGAATGTAGTGGCCTCAAATTGCGGTAAGGACGCGTTCCAGAAAAAACTGAATACGGTCATCACTACCGCCAGCCACAGGAAGCTATGCCCAAAAAGGACGGCGCTGAACGCCACGGCAGCGGCCAGCGAACCCAGGCGCACAATCGCCATCGGTTTACCGGTATGATCGGCAATCCAGCCCCAAACATTGGGGGAGATGATTTTGGTGGCCATGACCAGCGCCATTAATTCGCCAATCTGCGCGGGCTTAAAGCCTAGCGATTCAAGATACAGCCCCCAGTAAGGCAGCATGGTACCCAGCGATGAAAAGAAGATTAAATAAAACGCCGACAAGCGCCAATAGGGCATAAAGAAATCGCAAATTATCCTAAAACTAAAGAATCCCGCTCTCCCACACAGCGGAAGCGGGTGCTAATTCCAATTCCATTTCAATCAGCGAATAAATACACTCTTGAGTTAGAATATAGAATAAGTAGTGATTTTTACTTGCTGCTTATTGTTGCGGGAATAATAGGTGTTACCGACACCACATCACAATTCTGTGCGCGGTGACGCAGCATGTGATCCATCAACACGATCGCCAGCATCGCTTCAGCGATGGGCGTGGCGCGGATGCCAACGCACGGGTCGTGGCGACCGTGCGTAACCACCTCTTCCGCTTCGCCGCGCACATTGACACTGCGCCCCGGCAGACGAATGCTGGAGGTAGGCTTGAGCGCGATGCTGGCAATAATATCCTGCCCGGAAGAAATACCACCGAGAATGCCACCCGCATTATTGCTCAAAAAACCTTGTGGCGTGATTTCATCGCGGTGCTGCGTGCCCTTCTGCTCAATACTGGCAAACCCGGCGCCAATTTCCACGCCCTTGACGGCGTTAATGCTCATCAAGGCATGGGCGATATCGGCATCGAGGCGATCAAAAATCGGCTCGCCCCAACCCGGCGGTAGTCCACTGGCGACGACATTGATACGCGCGCCAATCGAGTTACCCTCTTTACGCAGCGCGTCCATATACGCTGCCATTTCCGGCACTTTGGCCGCATCCGGGCAAAAGAATGGATTATTGCCTACCTCGCTCCAGTCAAACGCTTCCGCTTTGATCGGACCCAGTTGTGACAGATAACCGCGTATAGCAATGCCATAGCGTTCCGCTAGATATTTTTTGGCGATGCCGCCTGCCGCCACACGCATGGCGGTCTCACGCGCCGAGGAACGCCCTCCTCCCCGGTAATCACGAAAACCGTATTTCTGCTGATAAGTATAATCCGCATGGCCAGGGCGAAATTGATCTTTGATTTTATCGTAATCTTTGGAGCGTTGATCGGTGTTGTGTATCACCAAACCAATCGGCGCGCCAGTAGTGCGGCCTTCAAACACACCCGACAAAATTTTCACACAATCATCTTCACGGCGCTGCGTAGTATAGCGCGAGGTACCGGGCTTGCGCCGATCCAGATCACTCTGCAAGTCTGCTTCGCTCAATGCCATACCCGGCGGGCAGCCATCAACGATGCAACCTAACGCTGGGCCGTGGCTCTCACCAAACGAAGTGACAGTAAACAGTTTTCCGAAAGTATTTCCTGACATTACCCGCTACCAATCACGTAGAGCCATCTTTATTATTTAATACTGCCGGCTAAATCCTGCGCGCTTTTTAAGCTCGCCGTCGATGCTGATGACACCGCTTTGGCCATCGCCAAACCCAGGCGGTCAGCAAACCTCTGAAACAACGGTGGCTGCTGGCTGAAATCAACAATGTCTTCAGCGCCGATAACGTCACGCGCAACATAACTGCTGCTGCCCAAGGCATCAACCAGCCCCAGTTTCAGGCCTTGCTCCCCCGTCCATATATAACCACTAAACAGGTTTTGATCTTCTTTCAAACGATCGCCGCGCCCTTTTTTTACTGTGGCAATAAACTGCTGATGGATATTATCCAGTAATGATTTAACGTGCGCGACTTCTTCAGGTTTCTCGGGTGAAAATGGATCAAGAAAACCCTTGTGATCACCGGCCGTCAACAAACGGCGCTCCACACCAAGCTTCTTCATGGTATCAACAAAACCAAAACCATCCATGATCACACCGATGGAACCTACCAAACTGGCCTTGTCAGCATAAATTTTGTCAGCCGCCGCCGCAATGTAATACCCTCCTGACGCGCAAATATCGGTGATCACTGCATACAGGGGGATGTCCGGATGCAGGCCGCGCAGACGTTTGATCTCATCGTTGATATACCCCGCCTGCACCGGGCTGCCGCCAGGGCTATTAATACGGATGATTACACCGGCGGTATTGGCATCATCAAATGCATCACGCAGGCCAGTAATAATGCTGTCAGCATTCGCTTCAGAGTCAGCAGCAATGGCACCATTTATTTCTATCAATGCCGTGTGCTTCTTGCCCCCTTCCAAGCCACTGTGACTCATGGATGGCAGATAAAGATACAGCAAGGTAAATAAATAAACGAACATCAGCGACTTGAAGAAAATACTCCAGCGGCGTGTACGGCGTTGCTCATCCACGGCAGAAAATGCCAGTTTTTTAAGAACATCCCGCTCCCATTCCGGGCCATTCTCTTTTCCAGCACTTCCGCCATCCTTGGCGGTCGCAGCAGCAGCGGCGTCGTGCGCCTGCGATGGCTGCGTGGTCGTCCATTTGTCTTCGGGTTTAACGGGATCCGTGTTAGGCGGTTCTTGAGTATTGTCTGACATAATTAAGTATCACTTCCTTACAGAAAATTGCGTGTTGCAGTTGCATATGCGCGCAACCAATCTCTTACTTCATGCATACTATCGACACACGCCAGCGCACCCCATTGCAGCAAACGCTGCGGCGCGTCGTTCGTAAAACCGGAGCCGTAACTCACTGCCAGTGCGGCGGTGCCTGCATTTTGTGCCATGCGCATGTCGTATTCAGTATCACCGATCATCAGGGTGTCTTCGGCATTAACTTCCAGTTCATCCATGATCTCCAGCAACATTCGAGGGTGGGGCTTGGAAAAGGTTTCGTCAGCACAACGGGTAGTATGAAAAAAATCTGTACACCCGGTTTCCGCCAATACACTGTCTAATCCACGACACCCCTTACCGGTGGCCACGGCCAGCAAATAACCCTGCTGGCGCAGCTCACATACAGTATCGACCGCACCGGGAAATAATTGCGCGGGCATCTGGCTCGCATACATATAATGATGACGATAACGCTCAATCACACGCTGCTGCAGGGCGCTGTCGGCATCCGGCACCAACTGCTGGAGCGCTTCCGGCAACGCCAGGCCAATGATATCGCGCACCACGGCATCGGGCAGCGGCGGCGCGCCCACATCCACCATGGCAGCATTAAAGCTGGTGACAATACGTGCCTCGGAATCCATCAAGGTTCCGTCCCAGTCGAACACCAGTAATTTAAACGGCCTGCTCATGGGGGGTGTTGCGACACGCGCTGTAACACCGCTTTCAATTCATCATCCAGCGGCGCGCTCACGCTAATCTGCTGCCCGGTATCCGGCAATTCAAACGACAGCGAATGCGCATGCAGAAACAGCCGCTTCAAACCCAGCGTCGCCATATGCTTGTTGAAATCCTCATTGCCGTATTTATCATCCCCGGCAATCGGTCGGTCAATGTGCGCCGCGTGCACGCGAATCTGATGAGTACGGCCGGTCAGGGGTCGCACCTCCACCAGACTCGCCTGCGCATAAATAGCCTGCGGCTGAAACAGGCTGGTGGAGTCCTTGCCCGTCTCGGACACACGCACGATGCGCTCGCCCGAGCTGAGCTGGTTCTTGAGCAGGCTGGCCTTTACCGTTTGCCGCCCCCCTTCCCAGCGCCCCTGCACCAAGGCCAGATAACGCTTGTCTACTGACCCACCGTCCTCCCGATCACCCCGCAGCAGGTCATGCAGCCCGCGCAGCACGCTACGCTTTTTGGCAATCATCAAACAACCCGACGTTTCCCGGTCGAGGCGATGCACCAACTCCAGATTAGGCGTGTCCGGTCGCGCAATGCGCAGCGCCTCAATCACCCCATAACTTAGCCCGCTGCCCCCATGCACTGCAATTCCAGAAGGTTTATTAATAACAATCAAACCTTTATCTTCGTAGATAACGCTCCTGGAAATCAGCTCGAGAACGCGCGCACCGGGATTCGGCGCTGCGCCAGGCTCGGCGGTATGAATGGGCGGAATACGCACCAAATCCCCTTTCTGCACGCGATAAGTGGGTTTAATGCGACCTTTGTTGACCCGCACTTCACCAGTGCGCAGCACGCGATAGATATGACTTCTGGGGACACCCTTGAGGGATGTCATCAAAAAATTGTCTATACGCTGACCTTCATGGGAAGCATCGACTTCAAGAATACGCGGGGCGGGGGCGGCCTTAGGCTGTGGGGATGTCGTCATAGAATCCCAATAATAACAGTTTATCAATAGATTTTGATGCTTTTTCATAAACATGTTATAGTATCATCGTGGTACGCGCGCCCTGCTAGAGGGTGCGAGACAGAGCACTGAAAATTCCCAAATTGGGTTTCATCATTATTAAAAAGCAACGAAGACCGCTAAAACCAGAATGTCAGGTCTTCACATGGGTTTAATATCGCTCAACCCTTTAAATGGGCGGTAAAAAATATGCTCTCACACCACGACATGCAGTGCATAGGTGCTTTGTAGAGATTTGACCTGACCGAGAGCATGGCGCTCCTCCCACATATTGAGAGTGGCACACCCCCGGCAACTCCGGGGACAGATAAAAGCGCGATTAACACATGGTTAGTTGCGCAGTGTTATCAGAGCCGCGCAGACAGTTTGAGTAAATCTTTAAAAGCACTCCAGATCGAGCCGCGCTGATTTTCAGGCGAGTCGCTGTCGGGTTGATGCGTAAAAGATTGATATACGCCACCGCGTAATTAAAGTAATTCCCAAGCACAGAATCCGCGCCCAGAAAAGGGTATAAGGGATTGTGTGGCGGCAGGGTTGAAGCCATCTGGCATTATTGAGTCATAAACTTTATGGATCATACAAGGTCAGATGGAAATACATCACCCCGCCCTATGTTGATTTTGCAGCAAAAAACCTGAGACACGGTTTTTTGGTTCCAGCTTGCTGTCTGAGGTGTGGCGCTTGTCGCCCCCTTGTCGCTTACCTGTCAAAGGCCAAGCAATGCAAACGCAAATGTCATCAGGAATGCTTTTTTCTCGCTTCTCTGGCCATTGTATATCTCGTCAATGCGCTTAATCCGTCCGCATCGCCCCTGATTCGATCAGCCCAGCTCAACGCACTCCATGCCGTGCCCAGTGGTTGAGCATGCGGGATATAACAGCACATGAAAAGAATGTTAATAAACGCTACGCAGCCAGAAGAGTTGCGCGTGGCAATGGTTGATGGGCAAAAACTTTACGACCTGGACATTGAAACACCATCAAGAGAGCAGAAAAAATCCAATATTTACAAAGGTAAAATTACCCGCATCGAGCCTAGCCTGGAAGCCGCATTCGTTGAATACGGCTCCGAGCGTCACGGCTTTTTACCACTGAAAGAAATCTCCCCCAGCTACTTCTCCCGCACTGCCGAAGGCGGCCGCGTCAACATTAAAGAAGTGTTGCGCGAAGGCCAGGAAGTGATGGTGCAGATCGACAAGGAAGAACGCGGCAATAAAGGCGCCGCGCTAACCACGTTTATCAGTCTGGCCGGACGCTATCTGGTGTTAATGCCCAACAATCCGCGCGCCGGTGGCGTATCACGCCGTATTGAAGGCGAAGACCGCAGCGAATTACGCGACATTATGGCTGACCTGGCTATTCCCGATACCATGGGTTTAATCGTGCGTACCGCCGGAGTAGGCAAAAGCGGCGAGGAGTTGCAATGGGATTTAGACTATCTGTTGCGCCTGTGGACCGCCATTGAAGAAGCCTCACGCGAGCAGGCCGCGCCTTTCCTGATCTACCAGGAAAGCAACATTATCATTCGCGCGATCCGCGATTATTTTCGCCAGGATATTGGCGAGATTTTGATTGACGACCCAGCGGTGTATCAGCAAGGCCGCGACTTCATGCAGCAGGTGATGCCGCAGAACCTGAACAAGATCAAACTTTATCAGGATAGCGTACCGCTGTTTTCACGTTATCAGATTGAAAGCCAGATCGAAACCGCATTTCAGCACGAAGTGCGCCTGCCTTCCGGGGGTGCCATTGTTATTGATCACACCGAAGCGATGGTCGCCATCGACATCAATTCCGGACGCGCCACCAAAGGCAGTGATATTGAAGAGACTGCGCTGAACACCAACCTGGAGGCGGCCGATGAAATCGCCCGCCAGTTGCGTCTACGTGATCTGGGTGGCCTGGTGGTTATCGACTTCATTGACATGACACCGGCGCGCAACCAGCGTGAAGTGGAAAATCGCATGAAAGACGCGCTGAAAATGGATCGCGCGCGCGTGCAGATTGGTCGCATTTCACGTTTTGGTTTGCTGGAAATGTCGCGTCAGCGTCTACGCCCGTCACTCGGCGAATTCAGTGAAATAGTGTGCCCTCGCTGTGAGGGTCACGGCCATATCCGCACCGTGGAATCATTGGCGCTGTCGATTTTGCGCCTGATCGAAGAAGAAGGCTCCAAAGACCGCACCGCACAAGTGATCGTACAATTGCCCGTGGATGTTGCGAGCTTTTTGCTGAATGAAAAACGCAATGTTATCAGCATGGCCGAAGCGCGCCATGGCACCCGCGTGGTGCTGATTCCCAATCCGGCATTTGTCACGCCGCATTATGAAGTAAAACGCCTGCGCGCCGATGAAGTCGAAGAAATGTCACGCGATGGCACCGCGCCCGCCAGCTATCAACTGATGAGCTTGCCGGAAACCGTAACGGCACAGGACACTACAGCCAAAAAAGTCATCGCTGAAGAGCCTGCTGTGAAAGGCGTTATGCCTGCTACACCCGCGCCCATGCCAACCCCATCCGTGTCTGCAACAGATGCACACTCTAAAGCAGCGGACGGTGGTTTTATCAAACGTCTGTGGGCGAATTTGTTTGGGGGCAACCAGCCCACCACCTCGCAGATCAGCACCAGCACAGATAACGAAACCGTAGCACCACGCCGCAGAGCAGAGCCGCACAAGAAGCAATCTTCACGGCCACCCCGTGGTGAGCAGCAGTCACGCGCCCAAGCTAACCCTGATAATCAAGCACAGGGCCAAGGTCAAAACCAAGGACAGGGACAAAACAAAACACGCCGTGACAACCCACGCAATCGGCCACCTCGCGCCCCCGGGGAAGACCGCAAACGGCCGCAACAATCTGCCGCCGAAGCGGTACCCAACGCAAATGAACCGATGCCGACCATGAAGGCATCTGGCGGCGCGCCGTCTGCACGTCTCTCTGAAGTGGCCATGTTGCCTCCTCCCACTCCTCTGGCACGTCAGGGTGCGGCGGTCGCTTCCGGCGTCCTGCCTTCCGCGACACTTGCACGTCCGGGTGCGGCGGAAGAAGAGCAACAGCCGCGCTTACCGCAGCTCCCCCAGCCCATCGCCCAGGCACGCCCCGCAGATGTTATTCTCATAGGTGAAACGAGTCCGGCGGTGGTAGAAGAGGTTATTACTGAAGGCGAGGACACGGCACCGGCTGAAGACATCGGATTCACACCCCGACCTGCCGGTACCCGCCCCGGTGGACGACGCGGTCGACGCGGTGGACGACGCCGTCGTAAAGATGGTGGACGCGGACCCACCAATGATAACAAGCCAGAGGAATCCTCCGGCGACTTCAGTGCCACGGACGCAGATGCGCATGAGGACGAGCATTACTCAGAGCCTGTAGCAAGCTCTCATGCCAGCAGCGCCGCTGCTACGCCAGGTGTTGCGCCTGCTGAAAGTGCAGGCGTGAGTTCCAGTGCGCCGCCTGCTGCAACACCCCGGGAACCCCGCGCCAATGCCAGCATCAATGAAAGCACTGACAATGCCAGTTCCAATGAAGGTATCAGCACCGTGTCCGGCATAGAAAAGCCGGGGGGCGGTTTACCCCCGTATCCACCGCGCAGCAACCCTTACCGGCCACGTCCTGATTCGCCGTCAGCGACCGCCAAGGATGGCGGAAGCACTGGAAATGCAGGAGCACTTTCCAGTGCTGAATCTACTCCGATAGAGCGCAATGTTGATGCCACTCATGTCCCAGACAATATGTCTGCTACACCACGGCCCACGAGCATCGGAAACGATAATGTTACAACAACAGGAAGCGTTAAAGGTTCGTCAAACGTAGAGTAAAACCCCCGTAGCGTGGGCACGTCTTCCGCCGAAACCAAAGGCCGCGAGGAGCTTGACCTACCGCAGAAGATGGCTCGTCTGCGTCTGCGCCAATGGTGCGAAGACGCCACCGCAGCGATCAGAGACGACGGTAGTCCGGCCAACCTGGTTGTTTCCGACCAACTGCTGCTGACGCTGGCGGATATGAAAAGCGATGGCCGTATTGTTCCGCAGCCAACCCTGACCGTGGAGCGTCGTCGGCTCAAGGGCGCGGATTATGAATGATCGTCTCCGCCGACGATCCAACGCCGACCGTACTGGGTGTAGTGACCCTGGCGCGCCAGCCCACCTTCTTCCTACCTTGCGCCTATGTGCAGTTTCTGCGCGTGCAGGGCACGGCATTGAGCGACCCAGCCGCGCCGATTGCTCTACAGTAGACACTTAAATCTGTGCCAATTGCCAAAGCCCAAAAGGTTGGCTGTATGAAATGAAGCCCAATCCACTTCTGACTTCAAGACGGTTCCTGTAGAATTAGCTACATCGCCAGTGCATACAGCAAAACACTTACTCCAAAATTACTGCACCGTATCCCTCGCGCCCCAACAAAGGAAATTCACCCATGGCCGGAACTGGCTTATTAACTCTGCTTGATGACATTGCAACCATTCTCGACGATGTAGCCGTTATGACCAAAGTCGCCGCAAAGAAAACGGCGGGCGTTCTGGCCGATGATCTTGCGCTTAACGCGGAACAGGTGGCGGGTCTCAAGGCTGATCGTGAATTGCCGGTCATCTGGGCGGTGGCGAAAGGTTCGTTAAAAAATAAGCTCATCCTGGTACCTTCGGCCTTGGCCATCAGCGCGTTTGCGCCTTGGGCGGTAACGCCGCTCCTGATATTGGGCGGCGCTTTTCTGTGCTACGAAGGTTTCGAAAAAGTGGCGCACAAGTTCCTGCACAGCAAAGCTGACGATAACGCATATCATGCCCAATTAGTCGAGGCACGCGTTGACACTACGGTTGATCTGGTCGCTTTTGAGAAAAACAAAATACGCGGTGCGATTCGTACTGACTTTATCCTGTCTGCGGAAATCATTGTCATTACCCTGGGAACCGTCGCCACTGCATCATTTGCCATGCAGGTGACGGTGTTATCAACCTTCGCACTCGCACTGACCATTGGCGTGTATGGCCTGGTAGCAGGCATCATCAAACTGGATGACGCGGGGCTTTATCTCAGCCAGAAGAATGGCGACAGCGTGTTGCACAAAATGCAGCGTAGCCTCGGTGCCTTCATGGTGAGGGCGGCCCCCGTCCTGATGAAAGGTTTGTCGATTGTCGGCACCGCCGCCATGTTTTTGGTAGGGGGCGGCATTTTAACGCATGGCATACACTGGGTACGCGAGTTAATCCTGCAACTGGCAAGCAGCGCCAGCGCGATACCGGGTATCGGCGGTATCCTGCACATCGCCCTCCCCACCCTGCTGGATGCGCTGACAGGCATTCTGGCAGGTGCCGTGATCCTGCTCGGCGTGAAGGTTGCGGAGCGTGCTTGGCGAGGGATCAAAAGTCCGCGCCACTGAACCCCCTTCCCCTTCGTTACGTCAGAAAAAGAACCCTGCCAGTGGCAAATTACCGGATTTAAGGTAAACTTGATAAGTTATCAGAAATCTCGCAAACTTGTGATTTCACCCAAGCCGCGAAATAAAATTTTATTAATATTTATCAGTGCCTTATAATTAAAAATATTTTTTCATTTGGGACAAAACGCTAACAAATCAGTTTTAATTAGCAATAAGCACTCAAAAATACAAAATAATTATCCTGGAAACGGCAGTTGAAATGATAAAAAACCGCCCATGCTTCGACAGGCTCAGCACGAACGGTTCTTTTGTGGCTCTCACCCAAGGATAAACAGGTAGTCCGTTCGCCCTGAGCAGCCCACATAGCGGGCGTGCCGAAGGATTGATCCGGATTTAGGATTATTATTTCAGTAACAGCATTCCACCATCCGTTATCGATATCACTTAGGAGTCAGCATGGAGTTTACAGTAAAAAGTGGCGATTCAGAAAAACAGCGCACGGCCTGTATCGTCATGGGGGTTTTTGAGCCACGGCGGCTATCGCCAGGTGCGGAGCGGCTGGATGAAATCAGCGGTGGCTACATATCCAAACTGATTCGTCGGGGCGATCTGGAAGGGCGTATCGGACAAACCTTGTTGCTGCATGATGTGCCCAATACTTTGTGTGATCGTGTACTGCTGGTGGGCTGCGGACGTGAACGTGATCTGGGTGACAGTCAATATCGCAAAATCGTTGCCACCGCCGTAAATACCCTGAATGAAAAAGGCGCGATGGAAGCGGTGTGCTACCTCACTGAATTGAATGTAAAGCATTATGATATTGCCTGGAAAGTGCGTCAAGCCGTTGAAACGGCGCAGAGCGCACTGTATCGCTTCGATCAACTGAAAAGTAAAAAAGATACTGAGCGCCGTCCATTGCGCAAACTGGTATTCAGCGTGTCGAGCCGCCGTGAATTAACTGATGGCGAACAGGCGCTCGAAGTTGGCCTGGCGATTGCGCAAGGCGTAGAGCTTACCAAAAACCTAGGCAATATGCCCGCCAATATCTGCACGCCCGCCTACCTTGCCGACCAGGCCAAAGAGTTGGCCAAGAAATACAAATCCATCAAAGTAGAAGTGTTCGAAACCGCAGACATCGAAGAGCTCGGCATGGGTTCATTTCTCTCAGTCGCGCGCGGCAGTGCGCAACCGCCTAAATTGATCACACTGGAATACAACGGCGACAAAAAACAGGGCAAACCTGTGGTATTGGTGGGCAAGGGTGTGACATTTGATTCAGGCGGTATCTCCATCAAGCCTTCCGACAAAATGGATGAGATGAAATATGACATGTGTGGTGCCGCCAGTGTGCTTGGCACACTCACCGCCATTGCAGAAATGCGTTTGCCGATTAATGTGGTGGGCGTGATTCCCGCCACGGAAAACATGCCCAGCGGCACCGCCACCAAACCTGGTGATGTCGTCACCAGCATGTCAGGGCAAACGATTGAAATTCTCAATACCGATGCTGAAGGTCGCCTGATTCTGTGTGATGCGCTCACTTACTGCGAGCGTTATGATCCAGTAGCAGTCATCGACATCGCCACGCTCACGGGTGCCTGCGTGGTGGCCTTGGGTAAACATGCGATTGGCCTGCTCAGCAACCACAGCCCACTCGCCCATGACCTGCTGAATGCCGGCAAAGTCAGTGGGGATCGTGCCTGGGAATTACCGCTGTGGGATGAATATCAAGAACAACTTAAAAGCAATTTTGCCGACATGGCCAACATTGGTGGCCGCGAAGGCGGCACGATTACTGCGGCATGCTTTCTGTCGCGCTTCACTAAAAAATTCCATTGGGCACACCTGGATATTGCAGGCACCGCCTGGTTGTCCGGTGATAAAAAAGGCGCAACTGGCCGCCCCGTACCGTTACTGACGCAGTATTTAATGGATAAATGCGCGGAAAAACCCGGGGGTTAGTACATCATCCGGCTTCGCCCCCCCTCGCTACGCTCTCCCCGCACGCGGGAGAGGGCAAGGGCAAAAGAGAGGGACGGTTAACAACATGACCCGGATCGACTTTTATATACTTGCGGACTCTGCTCAACGCAGCAGGGCGTTGTTCGCGTGTCGTTTGGCGGATAAAGCCTATCGCATGAAACACACAGTTTACATCCACGCCGAATCAGAGCAACACGCCGCGCATATGGACGATTTATTATGGACATTCAGCCAAGGCAGTTTCTTGCCACATGCGTTGTCACATCAGATAACAGACGATACATCACCGATTGTGATTGGATACACTAACGAACTACCTACGCTGATGCAGCCCAATGCAGCGGTGCTGATTAACATGGCAAGCGATGTCCCGCTTTTTTTCAGCCACTTTGAGCGTGTAGCTGAAATCATTGATCAAAGCCCAGAACAAAAACAGATTGGCCGGGAGCGTTACCGATTTTATCGTGATCGCGGTTATGAATTGCAGTCTCACAATATTGCCGCATCTGAAACAACCCCAGTACAAGGAAGCACAAGTGCTGCGGGCGCAGCCGTATGACACCCACTGACACACTCCCTGAAGATGACCTGCCAGTGCTGGACGACGTGATAATGTTAGGGTCGAATGTTGTCCATCACACGCCGCTCTCATCTATAGCAGATCACGCCGTTATTAAACCTAGCGTGAATAC
>JANOOA010000249.1:0-1507 GCA_031421115.1 Gammaproteobacteria bacterium
CACGCTCAGCCTCGATCTGCTTGATCAACCTGTCAAAGTCACTCTCAAATAACCGGTCTTGCACGATGCGGTATTTCTCGAACTCGCTTTCGGAGTGCGCCTTGGCGATTTCTGCCGTCACCTTGCCTGCGTCCTGCAGCACCTCCCGGTCGGTCGCCTCAATGAAGCGGTTCAGGCGTGTTTCCCAGTCCTGCATGGTCATCGGGATTTTACGCAGCGCCATGCTCTCCGCCACATCTAAATACGCCGAAACCAATCTTTCCAGTTGCGCCATCTCGTGTTCGGTCAGGTAGTTCTTGGCAATGGTGACATCGAATTTCTGGATTTTCCCTTGCAGCCCGTCCTTCCAGGTCGTTAGCCCCATGTTTTTCATTTCGGCATCGGCACGGTGGTAGATAATTTCCGCCGCCGTCTGGCCATGAATAGCCCAATGCAGCTTGTTTTGTACGGTGGAAAAAAAGCGCTTGGTGGCCTGCGCCGTAACGTCGTAGTCAATCGACGTGGCGTAGATGTCGGTGATTTTCTGGTAGAACTTGCGCTCGGAGAGACGGATCTCGCGAATGCGCTGCAACTGCTCTTCAAAATATTGGTCGTTGAGTATCGAGCCGCCGCTTTTCAGGCGCTCGTCATCCATCGTGTAACCCTTGATGGTGAACTCTTCGATGATGGCGGTTGCCCATTTACGGAACTGCACCGCGCGCTCGGAGTTGACTTTGTAGCCAACGGCGATGATCGCGGCGAGTTTGTAGTGCTTGGTGTCGTAACTTTTTCCGTCTGCGGCAGTTATCCGAATATTTCGGATAACTGAATCTTCCTCAAGCTCGCTGCTGGAAAACACATTTTTCAGGTGGTAGTTGATGGTTCTGACATCGACGTTGTAGAGAAGCCCCATCATCTTCTGGGTGATCCAGACGTTTTCATCAGCGTAAACCGCTTCGACGCCGCCATGACCACTGGCCGCGACAAAGGTCAAATATTCAGCCGCTGAGGAGCGAACAAGGGATACCTCGTTTTTCTTGGGAATTTGCGGTGGTTTGCTTTTTCTCATTCCAGCCTCCCTCTTTTTATCGATATCAGTCATGTCAGCGTGTCGCCCGCAGCAGCACTGGCCCGAACCCCGCGCAGCGCGGGGATTTCAGGCAAGAAAAAGGGCTCAGAGATTATCCGAGCCCTTCAATTTGGTGGGCCGGCGTCTATTGAATTCGCCTCTGTAGAATAAAGAAATAAGTGGGAGTTGCCCCCAAAACTGCCCCCGCGAATACGCTTCTGAGGCTCAAACCAGCTTCTCTCCAAAAAGCTTAGGCCCATCTCGTTGCCAGGATCCGGGAAGGTCGTCTTCGTACTGCAGGAACTGCGCAACAGTCTTGATTTGTTGCAGGCTGATCTGGCCACTTTTGTGAAGAGCGTGCAAGACGTCGAGGCTGCCTAAAACCCGAAATTTCAATTTCATGATGGTCGCGGCGGTAAACGCCATTCCCGCATCGTCTGATATCACGTCTATCCCCAG
>JANOOA010000250.1:0-9270 GCA_031421115.1 Gammaproteobacteria bacterium
TACGGATACCGGTTACCCGGCCACCTTGGAAGGCGCGGTGCGCAGTGGCATACAATGCGCCCGTGCAGTGATCAGAAGTTCTGAATAAATAAAAAATGTTACTAACGTGATATAACAGCCAGGCAACGACCCAGCGATTGCGGCGCGCATCGACTTTCATCAACCCAGATCGCGTTATCCAGAATTGCACCCTCAAGATTCGCCGATGAAAGATCGGCTCCAGAAAAATCTGCATACGAAAGATTTGCACCACGCAGGTTTGCATTGACCAGGTTAGCCCCACGCAGACTTGCGCCCAGCAACAGTGCGCCACTTACATCAGCCAACCTCAAGTTAGAAAAATTCAATTCGGCATACGATAAATCGGCACCTTTGATATTGGCTTGTTGCAATGAAGCCCCATTTAAAATGGTTTCACGCAACTGTGCGCCCTGCAAATTCGCTCTGTCTAATTGAGCTCCTGCCATTTTACAGCCGCTCCAATCCACTTTCGGCTGCGCCACAGATAAACAATCTCGCAAGGTGTTTTTCGTTTCATCGCGCGGCACAAAGATCAACACAAGTACTAATAAACCTATGCCGCCTACCACCATAAACATGCCATAACCCCGTGGGGATGGCGACGTTTTCAGATTTTCTTCCTCAGTCGAACGCTTAGTCTTGGCCACTCGATGTTGTACAATTACCGCAGGCTCTGTTTGACGACGCTCACCCGTACGTCGTCTTTGCAGCTCAGGATTGGGTGGTTGATCGAAACGGCGATCACGCGCAAGACGTTCGTCAGCCCAACGCCTGGCTGCACTCAAGCGCTCCTGGATAACAGAGTCACTGGCATCGCCAATCATAATTTCAGGAATTAATTCTGCGACCTCTTTCACTGGCCGCCATATCTTGCAGTCAACACTCACTTCATCCGTCAGTAGCACACGACCCAGCAAGATATAACGTGACACTAGGCCACCAGAAAAAGGACCCTTAATAATTTCACCGGCACGACGGGTATACCATAATAATTGGTTTTGCATTGTGGACGCCTGGTTGCCGAACGGGTTAAACCCAGATTTTCCATTAGCCTCGTAGCGAGGGTGCGCAAGGTGCTGAATCTGTGCTTTGTGCGGCCGCAGTAGAGTGCTAATGGAAAATCTGGGTTAAAGTGCCATTCTCAATTTACAGCTAACTTTACCCAATTTGGTAATTTTTCGTCAACTATTCTCAACATCCCTGAAGTCTATCTATTTGCGCACATAAATTTGATCTATACTGATCAACTCGTAAAGCAATTTAATCGAGCATTGTGCATGCGAATATACCTGGTTGGACAAGCCTCACCGACAGTTACACCCACGCCTGTCAGTGTCATAAACTCTTGGCAGATAGGCCAAATCCTCAATGCCATTGTCATCTCCACCGATGCGCGCGGCACTGTGACTTTAAAAATTAATGAGGCCTTGATCCAGGCAAATATTCAATCCCAACCAAATCATCCACTGCCCACCCTGCCGGGTCAGTCACTTCAATTACAGGTCACATCCACCGGCGCTCAAACCGTATTGAAGGCTATAAATCTGCCGGTAAAAGATGATCCGGTTGCGCAGGCATTACGCACTGCACTGCCGCGACAGACTGAGCTTATGCCCATCTTGACGAACATTGCCCTATTAGCTGATCCTGTGGTGAATAAAGTATCTTCTCCTTCCCTGCAACCTATCGTCCAACTTGCGCAGCAACTTTTCAATAATCTCACCAGCACCGCGCAGGCAACCACCGCCACTGGGCTGCAACACGCCGTGAGTAACTCCGGCATGTTTCTGGAAAATAAGTTGGCCAATACCGTCGTAGCAAATCCCGACCTGCGCCCGCCGCTATCATTGGACTTCAAGGCCGGGTTATTGTTGTTGCGAGAGGCATTGGTTGCCCCAACGCCGTTGAGTCAACCACAAGACACCCTACCAGTTCCCCGCAATACCGTACCTGAATCGCCTGTTTCGCGCAATATGCTCGTACCATCTGCACCAGGCACCTCTGCTGCAGCCAGCCTAAACCCGGCGGGACTCAACACTGCAGCCGAGTTAATCGCCCCCGCGCTGGCGATGCAGATCGAAGGCGCGCTGGCGCGATTACACGTCAACCAACTCGCATCCTTATCCAGCCCTCAGCAGCTTCCTCTATGGGTTATAGAATTACCGCTGCGGCACGACAACCACATAGATTTAGTCCAATTACGTATAGAACAAAATACCAGCTCGCACACACCTGATGCACAAGAAAGGCCCTGGTCTATATCATTGGCACTCGAACCTGGTGATCTCGGGCCACTGTATGCACGCATCACCCTGTTGGGACAACAGGTTTCAGTGACGCTGTGGGCCGAGGAAAATACCACAGCGTCACTGGCAAACCGTAATATTGAGCGGTTACAGGACGACCTTGCGCAAGCCGGGTTCAATATCGGGACATTGCACTGTCAACAGGGCAGCCCGCCACATGCTCCCCCGCGCGATACACACCTGTCTGGCACCCGCTCTTTATTGGATACCCGTGCATGAGCAAACGCACAGCCCCCCCACCTACCACCGCCATCGCATTACGTTACGATGGAACAGGCGCACCCCGTGTTACAGCGCAAGGCGAAGGGTATGTAGCGCAACACATCATGAAAGTGGCGAAAGAACATGACATTCCTTTATACGAAGATGCACATCTCGCCAGCTTACTCTCACAAATAGAATTAGGGGCAGAGATTCCCGCTAACCTCTACGTCGTCGTGGCTCAGGTGCTGGCTTTTGTTTATATGTTATCGGGCAACACTCCCGAACATCTTATCCAGAGAAACAGTGCCAACACTTCAGCATCAGAGTAGATTTTTGTTATTGCAATAAAAATATCGGTGGTCATATGTGACGAGCGGTTACGATGGACTGTCCGCAGTGCGGCGACATGGATTGTTGCAAAAATGAGCTTGCCAGGGTCGGCAGCGTTATTTATGCAGAGGTTGCCGGTACCGTTATACGGTTGAGCAACGCGCGCGTACTGGCGCGATAATCGGGAGTAACGCCCCCTCGCCGCATGCGGGAGAGGGGGCGCGAAGCCAGGGAAACGGCCGGCTACCGTGCGTTGGGACTCTTGAAGTATTTGAAGAAGTCGGAGCCGGGATCGACTACGACGATATCGCTTTGGTCTTTGAAAGCAGACCGGTAGGCGTTAATGCTGCGGTAAAAAGCATAAAACTCCGGGTTTTTCTTGTAGGCCTGGGCATAAGTGTCTGCAGCCTGGGCATCGCCTTCACCGCGAATGCGCTCGGCTTCACGGTAAGCTTCGGCGATGGTTACGGAGCGTTGACGATCGGCATCGGCACGAATACGCTCTGCCGCTTCTGCACCGCGTGAACGCAGGTCTTTGGCAACACGAGAACGCTCGGCTTCCATACGCTGATACACCGAGGTGCTAACTTCTTCGGGCAGGTCAATGCGCTTGATGCGTACATCAATCACGTCTATGCCGAACTCATGAGTCTGTTTGTTGGCGTTGACGGTAAGAATCGCCATGATCTGCTCGCGCTCGCCAGACACCACTTCCTGAATGGTGCGCTTGCCAAATTCATCACGCAAACCGTTTTTGATGATCTGCGCCAGACGCACATTGGCACGTTCTTCGTCACCACCCATGGTGGTGTAATAACGCGACACGTCTTTGATTTTCCATTTCACGAAAGAATCAACTACGACGTTTTTCTTTTCCGCTGTGAGGTAACGCTCGGGAGCGGCTTCCAGGGTCAAGATGCGTCCATCAAATTTACGCACATTATTGATGATGGGCACTTTAAGGTGTAGCCCCGGCGCAAAATCAGAGCGCACGACTTCTCCAAGGCGGAACAAGACGGCTTTCTGGTGCTCGGCTACGGTGAACACGGACGATGCGGCGACCAACACAAAGCCGCCCAGCACAATCACCAAACCCATTACTTTTTTCTGTTCCATTAGCGTTGCTCCCGCGCACGACTATCTGCCTGCGGCAGGGTGACTGGTTTGTTCAGCATCTGATCTTGTTGTATGGCACCTGCCGCCGGATTGCCTGATGTCGCCTGACGTTGGGTCATGCGATCCAAGGGCAAATACAACATGTTATTGCCGCCCTTGACATCTACCATAACCTTGCTGCTCTTCGACATGACGGACTCCATCGCTTCGATGTAGAGGCGATCACGCATGACTTTAGGTGCTTTTTCATATTCCGTTAACACCTGCGTAAAGCGGCTGGCTTCACCTTTAGCCTGTGCGATCACCTGGGCTTTGTAGCCATTGGCTTCTTCAAGCTGGCGAGCCGCGCCACCGCGTGCCTTGGGGATAACGTCATTCGCATACGCTTCTGCTTCGTTAATCAGGCGCTGCTCATCTTCGCGCGATTTAACGGCATCAAGAAAGGCACCCTGCACTTCTTCCGGTGGCTGCGCATCTTGCATGTTCACGCTGGTAACCTGTAATCCGGCATCGTAACGATCCAGCGTTTTCTGAATCAACTCACTGGCACGCGCTGCGATTTCAGTGCGGCCTTCCTTGAGCACGAAGTCCATATTGTTTTTGCCGACGGCGTCACGCACTGCGCTTTCCGTGGCTTGACGCAAGGACTCATCCGGGTCACGGGTGTTGAACAGGTAGTCACGCGCATCTTTCACTTTATATTGCACGGCAAATTTGACGCTGATGATGTTTTCATCTTTGGTGAGCATCAAGGCTTCGCTGGCGATGGCGCCGGCCTGCGCGCCACCCCCACCGGAACGGTAGCCAATTTCAGCGGTACGAATCTGCTCGACATTGACGTTTTGCACGGCCTCAACCGGCCCAGGAATATGCCAGTGCGGACCGGGCATGGTAGTGTCAACATATTGACCAAAGCGCGTCACTACGCCACGCGTACCTTCGTCAACAATGTAGATGCCGGTAGCAAGCCACACCAGCACACCAACCCCAGCCAGAATGCCGATGGGCTTGAGCGGGTTGGAGGGTGTCCATCCCGCTGCGCGCTCACCGCCACCTCCACTGCCCCCATTGCCGCTCCCGCCACCACTTTTGCCGCCGAATAAGCCGCTGAGCTTTTTCTGCATCTTGCGGATCATTTCATCCAGATCAGGAGGTGTGTTTTTGTTCTTGTTGCTGCGGTTGCCCCACGGATCATTATCGCGCGGGCCTCCCGGTTCATTCCAGGCCATGAGTAACTCCATATTGTTGAATATATTTCATAACTACTTGTTTTAAGATACGGTGTACAGCATTTCTTCATCAGCAGCCGGATACGGTTCGGCATGCAGTGGCGACCGCTCCCGGCATCCTACCTCTGGCGGCACTTGCGCCGGGCAGGATGCCCAAGTGCGGTGAGCGCAGGGATGCGCAAGAACCGCCACATCCGTGCGCGGCGAACTTTCTGCCCAGGTATACTCTGCAAGAACCTGTCGCAGCAAATCCATACCTGCCCCCGTCGCAGCGGAGACCCAGACCCGTTGCACGCGCCCGTCAGCATCACGGTCAATATGCGGCGCGCAGTCACTCAGCCTATCTATTTTATTGTAGACTTCAATTCGGGGTATTTCATCGGCGCCAATTTCTTTCAGCACCTCATTCACCTGTTGTATGCACCCGTGACGGTTTTCATTACTCGCGTCTATCACATGTAATAACAAGGCCGCTTCACAGGTTTCTTCAAGTGTCGAACGAAACGCGGCGACCAAGTCATGCGGTAAATGGCGAATAAACCCTACAGTATCTGCCAGCACGATGGCCTCCGTATTCGGCAACTCTACCCGACGCAGAGTGGGGTCAAGTGTCGCGAATAGTTGATCGGCAGCGTACACTGTAGCCCCTGTCAGGCGATTAAACAAGGTGGATTTGCCAGCATTAGTATAACCCACCAATGAGACCGTGTGTACCGCTGCCTTGTGCCGCGCTTTACGGCGCTCATCACGCTGACCACCGACCTTGCGTAAACGCTTGTTAAGCTGTTTGATACGTGCGCCAATCAGTCGGCGGTCAGTTTCCAACTGGGTTTCACCCGGGCCGCGCATACCGATACCACCACGCTGCCTCTCCAGATGCGTCCAACCACGCACCAAGCGCGTGGAAAGATGCTGCAATTGAGCCAGCTCAACCTGCAATTTACCCTCAAACGACCGGGCGCGCTGCGCGAAGATATCGAGAATCAAGCCAACACGGTCGAGCACCCGACATTGTAATAATTGCTCGAGATTACGTTCCTGACCCGGCGATAATTCATGATTAAACAACACCACATCAGCTTTCATGCCCTCGACACAGCCACGAATTTCTTCGGCCTTGCCGCTGCCCACGAAATAACGTGCGTCAGGGGTTTTACGTGTGGCAGTAATAACCGTCACGGCCTCAGCCCCTGCCGACGATGCCAGCTCACGAAACTCATCCAGCTCTTCACACATTCCTGCCGCCTGAAAATTCACGCTGACAAGAATTGCACGCTCTCTGTGACGCCCTCCGTGAGGAGGGTGCTCAATCGAATTTACCAACGGGGGTTATTCATCTTCGCTTTCATTGGCATTGGCGTGGCCATCGGCTGGCCCGTCATTAGCACCCGGCAATTTCACATTGCGAGCCGGTACAATCGTCGAAATGGCATGCTTATATACCATCTGGCTAATAGTATTCTTTAATAATACAGCAAACTGATCAAACGATTCAATTTGACCTTGTAGTTTTATGCCATTGACCAGATAGATAGACACGGGTACGCGTTCCTTGCGCAGGGCATTTAAAAAAGGGTCTTGTATACCTTGCCCTTTAGTCATATTTGTATCTCCTTTATTTTTAGTTATGTTGTCCATGTCAACCTTTTGCATGTTCAACTTTCTACACGATACCGCAATGATTGCGGCATTCACACGTAAATAAGCTCCCTTTCATACATCATACGTCACAATCATCCACGCATTTCAAATGCCACGCCAGAATTATAGCTCACACAACTTTTAATAATTTACATCAAGCTGCTGTTATTCATAATATTACACATTAATAATGATAGCACAGTTGTTGTATAACTCCATGTTAGATCAGGGTAGCGTCTAAATGTTTCAAGACCTTATCAAAAATATTTCCAGAAATATCAAACTTTATCGTGTCGCGAGTGGAACGTAACCAGGTCAATTGCCGCTTGGCGAACTGACGAGTGGCAAAAATACCGCGCTCCACCATCTGATCATAACTCATTTCTCCCTGCAGATGACACCATACCTGCCGGTAACCTACCGCACGCAATGCGGGCAGGCCAACATGCAAGTCACCACGACGATGCAGCCGCTCTACCTCGCCAATCAACCCCTGGATGAGCATGGTTTTAAAGCGCGCTTCGATGCGGCGATGCAACTCGGCACGGTCATCGGGTATTACTGCGATTTTTACGGCACGGTAGGGGAATGCACTGGGTTCTATAGTGAGTCTATTGCTGGTTTGGGGCGCATCGATCAAATCACTTAAAGACACACCGCTAACATCGTATATCTCAAGCGCACGCTGAATACGCTGGGCGTCATGAGGGTGAATGCGTGCTGCGGCGCGCGGATCTACCTGCGCCAACCGTGCATGCAGACTCGCTAAGCCATTACGTTGCAACTCATCTTCGAGCCGTGCGCGCACGGCTTTATCTGCGGCAGGTAAATCAGACAGGCCATATTGCAAGGCGCGGAAATACAACATGGTGCCACCGACCAGCAAGGGAATTCGTCCGGCCTGAGTAATCTGCGCCATTTCTCGCAAGGCGTCATGCCGAAACTGGGCGGCCGAATAGGCCTCGGCAGGATCAAGAATATCAATGAGGCGATGCGGGGCCGCCGTCAATTGGGTGGGACTGGGCTTGGCGGTGCCGATATCCATGCCACGGTAAATCATGGCTGAATCGACGCTTATGATGTCGCACGGAAAATGCTGCACCAGCGCCAGCGCCAGATCAGTCTTGCCCGCAGCCGTCGGCCCCATCAGGAAAATAGCGGGAGGAAGGGAATTCATGGGAATAGTCTAACGGATAACAGCATATGGCGGAGAGGGTGGGATTCGAACCCACGGAAGGTCTCCCTTCAACGGTTTTCAAGACCGTCGCTTTCGACCGCTCAGCCACCTCTCCAGATACAATTAACCAGCTTATCTGTGGAAGGATACCCTAAAAGCACCCTGAAATTCCACCGGAATTTGCGGACAGGCTGCGGATTCCATAGTAAAGGCCCCAAAACGTCAAATTTTCAGTGTAGCAATATCCACCTATTGTCGCTAATATAAGGGAACTAGACGAGGTTTAGACGCTCCAAGTTTTTAGATATGATTAAGATTGACCTCATACTCACAAGGAGATAGCGCACAAATGAACACCTATCAGCAACCGACTGTCCAGACGATTGGCTCTACAATATCCACTAACAAGCTCATTAAAAACACTTATACGCTGCTGTCCATGACGCTGTTATTCAGCGCGGTGATGGCGGGCGTCTCTATTGCTCTGAACCTACCCCACCCCGGCATTATCGTTACGCTGGTGGGTTACCTGGGACTGCTATTCTTAACCTATAAGCTAAAAAACAGTGCTTGGGGTCTGCTGTCTGTGTTTGGCTTAACCGGCTTCATGGGGATTACCCTCGGCCCGATTATCAGCCATTATTTAAGTCTTCCCAACGGCGGCCAGGTGGTGATGAGCGCCATGGGTGCCACCGGCGCGCTGTTTTTGGGCTTGTCGGCCTACGCGTTGACCACCCGCAAAGATTTCAGCTTTATGGGCGGCTTTCTGTTTGTGGGTGTGATGGTGGCCTTTTTGGCCGGGCTGGGCGCAATATTCTTTGAGATGCCGATGTTGGCGCTGGCGGTATCTGGAATGTTTGTGCTGCTGGCCTCGGGCTTGATTCTGTATGAAACCAGCCAGCTTATTCACGGCGGCGAAACCAATTACATTATTGCAACGGTTTCACTGTATGTCAGCATCTACAATTTGTTTGCCAGCTTGCTGCATATCTTTGGCGCGACCAGCGGCGACGATTAAGCTCGAACAGCAGCGGGAATAAAAAAACAGCCCCTTCTCATTGAGTCGGGGCTGTTTTTTTGTGCGCGCACTCGTCGTTTTTAGGTTCGATACCCGTTAAACCCAGATTCAGTGCTTTGTGCGGTCGCATTGGCAGGTACCCAACCCTTCGACACGCCCGCTGCGCGGGCTGCTCAGGGTGAACGGGCTACTCATCCATTTGGTGAGCGCCACAAAAAACCGTTCGTG
>JANOOA010000251.1:0-2293 GCA_031421115.1 Gammaproteobacteria bacterium
AAATGCATGATGAAGCCTTCGATGTAGGGGCGGTAGCCTTCACGCGATTCAAAATCGCCGCTGGTGGGACGCAGGTAAAAATCGCGCGCCCACAGTGCGCGCAAATACATGCCGATACGCCGCTGCACGTCGATAAACAAGGTGCCCTTGCGTTCTTTTTGCAGCACGCCCAGTGATTCCGGGCTTTGCAGGCTGAAATACAGTTGCTGTGCCTCGAAATCAGTTTTGTGCGCATGCGCACCCCATAGCGCCCAGCGCCGCAATCCGCCCAGTGTCAACTGGCCGAGCAGCGTGCCGAGATGATCCAGCATCGGACGTATGCCGCGTGGCGCTTGCGCCATTAAGGTGTCGAGGAGGTGGAGATAGCCGCGAAACAACTCCAGATCACCGAGTCGCGTCGCCGCCACTGGGCTGGAAGAAAAGATCAGGGAGATGACCGTAGCGCTGGTCTTGGAATACATCTTGATGGCGGTGCTTAAGAGATCACTCACGGCGTCTTCGCCGATCGCGTGCGCCACCGCTGGCGCGCTTTGAATAAAGCTCACCACCAGATCTGTGCCACGACCCAAGGATTTCAGGCTGGCGGCGCCTTGCAGATAGGCTTCCAGGCCGCGCGGGGTAAATGTCCGCGCCGCTTCAGTCCATGAGGCGCGCAGTACTTCCCTGATATGATCACCTGGGCCGTGATCACCCAGCTCGTCAAGGATGTCCTGATATTTTTCGAGTTCGACTGCCATTATGTCGCTGCCATTATGCTGCCAGGGGAGCCCGGTTAAATGCCAGGCGAACCCGGTTAAAAGAAGGTGGTGACAGCCGCATCCAGGGCGTCGCGCATATCCGGGTCATCAGTAATGGGACGTACCAGGGTGACACGGCACGCCGCGACAGGGTCGACACCTTTGTTGATCAGCGAACCTGCATAGATCAACATGCGTGTCGAGATGCCTTCATCGAGACCATGGCCTTTGAGATTACGCGCACGTTCGGCAATGCTCACCAGCTTGCCAGCAACATCGTTGCTCACACCAGTTTCGTGGGCGACGATTTCTGTTTCGATATCATGCGTTGGATAATTGAAATCCAGTGCGCCAAAGCGTTGTTTGGTGGATTGCTTCAGATCTTTCATCAGGCTTTGATAGCCGGGGTTATACGAAATCACAATCTGGAAATCGGCGTGCGCGTTGAGCAGCTCACCTTTTTTTTCCAGCGGCAACACCCGACGATTATCAGTGAGCGGATGAATCACCACCGTAGTATCCTGACGCGCCTCAACCACTTCATCCAGGTAGCAAATTGCACCATGGCGTGCAGCCAGCGCAAGTGGGCCATCCTGCCAGCGTGTACCACTGCTATCGAGCAGGAAACGACCCACCAGATCAGAGGCCGTCATGTCTTCGTTGCAGGCTACGGTAATCAAGGGCTTGCCGAGTCTCCACGCCATGTATTCCACGAAACGTGTTTTACCGCAACCGGTCGGGCCTTTCAGCATAATCGGCATACGTACAGAATAAGCGGCTTCGTACAAAGCGACTTCGTCGCTAACGGGGCGGTAGTAAGGCTCCTTGCCAACTCTATATTGCTCTAAGCCTTCTTGCATTATTTCAATCCTTTAAACTCTTTCAATTCCGAGATGCTGATCTAACCAGGATCTTGATCTAAGAGCCTGTTCATAAATAAGTGTAACATTTGAACGTCACTGACGGGCGCTCTGCGGCGTTGTTTGGTGCTTATGTAGCCCGGGGCTACACCGCGCACCAAACGCCTTGCAGCGCATCCCGTGAGCGCCGTTCAAATGTTACACTTATTTTCTCACAGGCTCTAATCGGGCCAAATACGACTTGGGTGTAGTCTTTCTAAACGCTCTGCAGTCTGTTGCGCGGTGCGCGGCGCAACCGGCTTTGTTGCCGGTACCGTTTTTATGGGTGTGGCGGGGGACTCTTTTTCGTGCTTCAATTTAACCTTGTGTACGCCACTGGCAAGCTTTGAACCTAAATTCTTCATCGACATATGACCTCCTCAATAATTGCTTCAATCTCCGCTACGGCTTTCCCACCACGCTTACCCAATCCATACACACTGACACCTTCGACTGCAGCACTGCGATAGGCGGCACGCCTTTGCAAGTTGGCCTGCAGCAGGGGCACTTCTAATTCTGCCACGGCATCCTGCATGACGCGGGATAAAGCATTGCGAGTCTCCACCTGATTCAGTATCAAGTAGGCTTGCAATGCCCGATTTTTCTTCTGCACTTGAACCACTAACGCAGCCATTTCCACACTTGCCCATAAATCCA
>JANOOA010000252.1:0-2986 GCA_031421115.1 Gammaproteobacteria bacterium
TGAATGCCAATCGCTTATGTCTAGATTTCATAGTATTGTTTATATCCGGTCTTCATGTTTAATCTCGCCCGTACGCGTGACCTCGGTCACTTCCGGCGTCCTGCCTGACGTGACACTTGCGCCGGGCAGGACGCCCAAGTGCGGTGAGCGCAGGGATGCGCAGGAACCGCTACATCCGTGTGCGGCGGAGTCGGCCCGATTCATACGACCCAGCCTCTGCAATAAAGTTCGCTTGCGGCTCAACAGCAATATCACTTCGACCACCATGAACAGCGCCGTAACGCTATACGAACCCCACACATACAGGCCATAACCGCCCATGGCGAAAAAATCACCCCAATTCATCGCCCGTCCCCAGCAGCCTGCGCCACCCATTCTGCGTGACGCTCTCTTTCGAGAATTTCACAGCGTACCCGCAGCAGGGCGACAACGATGGCGTACATCCAGAAGGCGAAGGTCATCAATAACATGGCCACCAACATGCTGGCGGCCATGCTGGGGGCTTTGCTGAGGGTGATGGACGGGCCTTGATGCAGGGTATTCCACCATTGTACGGAAAAATAAATGATGGGGATATTAACAACGCCAACCAGCGCCAGGATCGCGCCGGCACGCGCGGCGCGGCGCGGCTCGTCAATGGCTGCCTGCAAGGAAATAAATCCAATATATAAAAACAGCAAAATCAGCTCGGAAGTCAGACGCGCATCCCACACCCACCAGGCGCCCCACATCGGCTTGCCCCACAATGCGCCGGTCCATAACGTCAGAAAAGTGAACATGGCGCCAGTGGGCGCCAGCGCCGAGGCCATCATCGACGACAGCCGTGAATTAAACACCAAGCCCATGCCAGCATAGGCCGCCATCACCACGTAAATAAACATCGACATCCACGCCGCCGGGACGTGAATGAACATGACGCGGTAGGCCTCACTCTGCTGGTAATCCGGGGGCGCGACAAAAAAGCTGAAATACAGCCCCAGCACAGTAAACAGCAGCGCCACCACCGCAAACCACGGGATCATTTTGCCCGCCAGCGGATAAAAGGCCTGCGGTGAGGAATATTTGAACCAGTTAATTTTCATGCTCATACACTACTGCTATTTATTCCATCGAAATGCGCAATGCCGCACCAATTGTCCACGGCGCCAGAATCAATGCGCCCAGCAAAAACGCGCCCAGTAACGACAGGTGCGCTTGCGCTCCCAATCCCGAAAGGCTTGCGTCCACCGCCCCTGCGCCAAAAATCAGCACCGGAATGGTGAGGGGCAGCACCAATAATGACACCAGCACCCCGCCGCCGCGCACACCCAAGGTCAGTGCCGCGCCGATGGCGCCGATCAAACTCAATACCGGCGTGCCCAGCAACAGCGACAACATCAGCACCCCCAACCCTTGCGCGGGCAACCCATACTGTATTCCCAGCAGGGGCGCTATTAATACCAGCGGCAAACCCGATACCAGCCAGTGCGCCAGCGTTTTGCCCAGCACCAGCACCACCAGCGGCTGCGGCGTGAGCAACATCTGCTCCAAGGTGCCGTCGCTGTAGTCCGCTGCAAACATGCGCTCCAGCGCCAACATGGAGGCCAGCAACGCCGCCACCCACACAATGCCGGGGCCAATAATACGTAACGTCGCCATGTCCGGCCCGACGCCCAGCGGGAATAAACTCACTACAATGACGAAAAAAAACAGTGTCGCCAACACATCTGCACGGCGGCGCATCGCCAGCGTGAGGTCACGCATCACCACGCAACGCAGGGCGCTCACAAGACTAGACATGCCGTACCACCAGGAGTTCCCACTAGGAGGTCAGGGACAGGCGCTGCACAGCACCCGCCGGGCTTGCCTTGCTCAGCACGTCGAGATCCTGATGCGTGGTGAGGATAATCATGCCTCCATTATGCAGGTGCTGACTTAACAGCGTCTGAACCACGGCGATCGCCGCCACATCCAATGCCGTAAACGGCTCGTCCAGTATCCATAGCCGGGTCCTGTATAACGCCAGGCTGCACAACACCAGTCGCGCCAGCGCCACACGGCGTTTTTGCCCCTGCGATAATACCTTGGCGGGCAAAGCTTCGCGCCCCGCCAGACCCATTCGGGCCAGCGCGGCTACCAGCGCCTCTTCAGACACACCTCTACCGGACAACTCCATGAGAATACGCAGATTTTCCAATGCGGTCAGATCTTCTTTAATGCCGCTGAGGTGACCCAGACAAGTCATATCCTTGAAATAATCTTCGCGTAAGATGCGAATATTCTCACCGCCCCAGCAAATATCACCCTGCACCGGCGACACCAGGCCGCACACCATGCGCAGCAAGCTGGTTTTGCCGCTGCCATTAGGGCCTTGTACGTGCAGCAATTCGCCGGACTTGACGGAAAATGACATGCCGGCGAACAGACGGCGATCGCCACGCACACATTCAAGATTTGAGACTTCTAGCACCGTTGCCTTGACCTTCGCTTGTCCCGAACCGGAAATTATACAGCGGGGCACCAAAAAAGTGCCAGAAATGAATTTATAGCCTACAGGCGCCCAGCCCCCTACGGCCAACGCGCCAAGCGAAAACCGGTACCGCTGTCGTTCAAATCGGGCACAGAATTGCCACGCACAGCGGAACGGGCATAATCCGCCGGGCTGCTCCAGCCACCGCCCCGCACCACGCGTACTGAGCAATCGCCGCCGGGTCGGGGGCGGGCATCGGCAGGCGCGCCCTGATAATCGGGATGCGCGCAGTCTTCCACCCATTCCCAGACATTGCCGTAAACATCATGCAAACCCCACGGGTTAGGCTGTTTTTTGCCTACGGGGGCGGTGCCCACATCATTTTCTGCGCCAACCCACGCTTAGCGGGACATATCGCGCGCGTTATCGCCAAAGAAATAAGCGCTCGTGCCGCCCGCGCGGGCGGCATACTCCCACTCGGCCTCGGTGGGCAGCCGGTATTTGCTGGTTTTCTCCAGCTTGTTCAGTTTCTGTATG
>JANOOA010000253.1:0-4621 GCA_031421115.1 Gammaproteobacteria bacterium
TCGATATGATCCGGCTGTAAATCCAGCCACGGCGCCATCACTACCATGCCCAACCACAGCAACAAAATGCTTACTGGCAGCCACCGTTGCATCATCCTCTTTCCCGCAGACGCAAGCGTGGATCAAGCCCGGCATACGCCAGATCGGTGAGGGTGTTCACCGCCACATAGGTGACGCTCACCAACAGTATGCACGCTTGCACCACCGGATAATCACGGCGGTGTATCGCCTCAATGGTCAACTGACCAATGCCGGGCCATGAAAACACCATTTCAGTGATAATCGCACCACCCAGCAGCGCCCCCAATTGCAGCCCCAACACGGTAATCACTGGCAATAACGCATTGCGCAATGCGTGACGCAGAATCACCGCCGTTTCTGACAAGCCCTTGGCGCGCGCGGTGCGGACATAGTCTTCATTGAGTGTTTCCAGCAACGTGGCGCGCATCATGCGCGACAAAATTGCCGCCAGTGCGGTGCCCAATGTGAGCGCGGGTAACACCAGCGATGTCAGCCCATCACGCCCACTCACAGGCAGCCACCCCAGCCACAATGAAAACACCAGAATCAGCAGCGGCCCCAGCCAGAAATGCGGAATTGAAATGCCCATTAACGACACCACGCGCGCGCCATGATCCCACGCGGTGTCTTTGCGTACCGCCGACAACACGCCCAGGGGCAAAGCAATCACTACCGCCACGAGTAACGCCGCCAGCGCCAGCTCCAACGTAGCAGGCAAACGCTCCAGCATCATATCGACAATCGGGCGCTGGCTGTGCAGTGAATTGCCCAAATCAAAGTGCAGCAGGCCATTAAAATAATGATACAACTGCACGGTCATGGGTTGATCCAGGCCCAGCGCATGACGCAACGCAGCACGGTCGGCGGGTTGCGCAGACTCGCCCAGCATCACCTCCACCGGATCACCCGGCACCAGATGAATCAGCATGAATACCAGCGTCGACACACCTATCACCACGAGCGCGGCGCTGAACAGACGGGCAAAAATAAAATGCAACATGTTCTTTATCCTGAAACGGTGGTCCTGAATCCAGCGGTTGACAGGCGCACAACGCGCCCTACAAACCATACCCCATCTCCCGCGCGCGGGGAGAGCGTAGCGAGGGGGGCGAAGCCGCTGGAGAGAGGGGCAATTCGAAACTACACTTCACCATAACGCGCCGCATCACCCAACCAGCGCTTAATCAGCGCGGGCACGCGCTCCGGGTAATGCTCCAATAATATTATCGCGGCCTGCTCGATGTGGGGAATCAACGCCTGGTCGCGCACCAGATCAGCAATGTGTAATTGCAGCATACCGCTCTGGCGCGTGCCCAGCACTTCACCCGGCCCACGCAACGCCAGATCACGTCGCGCAATTTCAAAGCCATCATTAGTTTCACGCAACGCTGCCAGGCGCGCACGGCCATCGGCGGACAACGGCGCATGATACATCAACACACAACTGCTGCTCTGCTTACCGCGCCCTACCCGGCCACGCAACTGGTGCAACTGCGCCAGCCCCAGGCGTTCGGCATTTTCGATAATCATCAAACTGGCATTGGGCACATCCACACCGACTTCAATCACCGTAGTCGCCACCAGCAAATCCAGCGCAGCCGCTTTGAATGCTGCCATGATCTGCTGTTTTTCCTGCGCCTTGAGTCGCCCATGAATCAGCGCCACGCGCAGCTCTGGCAATGCCTCAGTCAGACGCAGCGCCGTATCGGTGGCGGCCTGACATTGCAGCATTTCAGACTCTTCGATCAGTGTACACACCCAATACGCCTGACGCCCGGCACGACAGGCATTGCGCACGCGCTCCACCACATCGGCACGGCGCGTGTCGGCCACCACCACGGTTTCTACCGGCGTGCGCCCCGGTGGCAATTCATCAATCACGGAACTGTCCAGATCAGCATAAGCGGTCATCGCCAGTGTGCGCGGAATCGGTGTGGCAGTCATGATAAGTTGATGTGGATAACGCCCTGTCCCCCCTTCATATTGGACCCCTTTTTCGCGCAGCGCCAAACGCTGCTGTACACCAAAACGGTGCTGCTCATCCACCACGATCAACCCCAGATTAGCGAATTGCACCCCCTCTTGAAATAAAGCATGCGTCCCAACCACCACGGTTGCCTGGCCAGACGCCAGCCGCTCCACCACCGCTTGCCACGCTTTGCCGGTGAGTTTGCCCGATAGCCACGCCACCTCGATACCCAGTGGCGCCAACCACGCCGTGAAATTTTGCAGATGTTGCTCAGCCAATAGTTCTGTGGGCGCCATCACCACCGCCTGAAAGCCCGCCTCTACTGCGTGCAACACGGCACACGCCGCCACGATTGTTTTGCCCGAGCCCACATCGCCCTGCACCAGCCGCTGCATGGGATGACCGCAGCGCAGGTCATGAATAATTTCACCCAGCACACGTTGCTGCGCGCCCGTGAGCGTAAACGGCAGCGCATTGAGTAGCCGCTGCATCAACACGCCCGGCACATGCAACTGCGGCGCACGTTGCTGCGCGGTTTTATTACGCAACAAACGCAGACTCAAATGATGCGCCAACAATTCTTCGAACGCCAAACGCTGCTGTGCCGGATGCTGACCTTCCAGCAACATCCGCAACGGCGCATCCGGCGGCGGGCGATGCACATAGGCCAGCGCTTCTGCCAATGATGGCAGGCATAACGGTGCCGATGATGACAGGCGCAGTCGCGCCATAATCTCCGGCGGCAACTCATCACGCAACGCACCCCCACGCATTAAATCCAGCGCCTGTTGGCTGAATGCACGCAACATGTTTTGTTGCACACCCTCGGTCGCCGGATACACTGGGGTCAGCGATTCGTCAGCTTCCGGCGCTTCCGGCACTGCTGCATCTTTAATAATGCGATACTCAGGATGCACCATTTCCAGCATGCCGGGGCCGGAACGCACTTCACCAAAACAGCGCACCCGCGCACCGCGCACAAAAGCCGCCTGCTGCTGCGCCGAAAAATGAAAAAAGCGCAGCAACATTCCACCACTGCCATCCGCCACGCGCACCAGCAACATCCGCCGGGCAGGATGCTCAAGTGGGGTGAGCGCAGAGACGCGCAGGAACCCCCGACGCCCCCCAAGCTTGATTTCGCTTAACTGCACCTCAACAATAATCGACACTTCATCGCCTACTCGCAACGCACCTATAGACGCCACGCGAGTACGATCCTGATAACGCAACGGCAAATGAAACAGCACATCCTGCACCGTGCGAATGCCGAGCTTTGTCAACAACTCGGCCACGCGCGGCCCCACCCGCTTCAGGGCGGTGACAGGCAGAGATTCCAGCATGGTTTTTTCAGCAGGAGGTGCGATAAAATCCATTTTCATCAGGAGCCTGTCAGACTTAAATTCATTACATCCTGTCCAAAGGACTCAATACACCTTTGCCACCCCTGTTGAGCACATGCGTATAAATCATCGTGGTAGCAACATCCTTGTGTCCCAACAATTCCTGAATCGTGCGAATGTCATAGCCGGATTCCAGCAAATGCGTCGCAAAAGAATGGCGCAACGTGTGCGGCGTCGCCAGCTTGGTTAACCCTACATCCCGCACCGCCTGTTTCATGGCACGCTGCAATGCTTTCTCATCAACATGATGCCGACGCGTCACGCCCGAACGAGGATCCACCGACAAACCGCGCGCCGGAAACATATATTGCCAAACCCACGCACGACCTGCATTCGGATATTTACGCGCCAGCGCATGAGGTAAATAAGCCTCACCATAACCTGCCGCCAGATCCTCGTTATGTATTATCCTTACACGCTCAAGATGTTTGATCAACGCTTCCGCCAACGACTTGGGCAACATGGTAACCCGATCCTTGAATCCCTTTCCATCCCGCACCGTAATCTGTTGCATTTCAAAATCGACATCCTTCACCCGTAACCGCACGCACTCCATCAACCGCATACCCGTGCCATACAACAGCCGCACCATCAGCCCCGCCGTACCCGAAATACGCGCAAGCACCAATTGGGTTTCACCCACGGTCAGCACCACCGGCAACCGCTCCGGTTGTTTGGCGCGCGTCAGGTCATCCAGCCAAGGCAATGGTCGTTCCAGCACCTCTTTGTACAAAAACAGAACCGCCGCCAACGCCTGATTCTGCGTCGACGCCGCCACCTTTCCTTCCACCGCCAAATGGCTCAGAAACCGCTCTACATCCGGCGCACCCAGCGTCAGAGGATGCCGCTTGCCATGGAACAAAATAAAACGCTTGACCCACCCCAGATAAGCCTGCTCCGTGCGTATACTATAGTGTTTGACCCGTATCCTATCGCGCACCTGATCCAGCAATCGGGGCTTTGGAATTGAGAGATCCTCCTGATTAGCATCTGATAGATGGTGTAAAACCTTGGATGAATTAGGCCGCATAAATAAACTGTTCCCGAGATAAGTTGCCGGATCGTATTGACATGGTGATAATTATACACCAGACTGGCGTAAAGAAAGACGCCTATTTAGGGTGTCATTGCAGGCAGCAATTAGGGTGTCTAATTTATGTTAGGCAGGCCTTATGCACCGTAACCTACTAGTCCTTTGGGTAATCATGTTCGCCATTACTGGCTGCAAGGA
>JANOOA010000254.1:0-2318 GCA_031421115.1 Gammaproteobacteria bacterium
ATAATAAACCCAAGAAACGCTCGAACACCGCTTGACCAACGTTTTTAGGATTATGGGTAGATAAACCTCTAAAAAACTGTTCACAATCTCGATCAAGTGATGCATTGCACCAAAAATTATGATACGGCAGATACGAGGTGGGAACAGGCGAAAATCTGGGTTTAAACATAGCCTGTCGCTTCCCGACCCCGCCTTTTGAACCCCCCGTATATATGTAGGGCAACACCGCGATGCGCCCTTCAGCGAGATCGTAAACGGTTTCTAAACATTTATCATAATTAGCCGATATATTATATAGCGTATGAACGCGGCGTTTTAATTAGTTTGCCAGCACTTGGGTTAGGAGTATCAATAACCAGCAGTTAGCGCCAAGTCTTGCTATGTGATACCGCCTTAGTGTATTTTAGCATCACAATATTGCACATGTGGATGAGTTTGCTGGGTCGATCAGTCGCAAACCGATCTTTATAAGTTATAGTGAGGACACGCCATGCTTCAGAACAAAGTTCACCTCGATGATACGCCAGCGACCACTCCCAGCGTAACTCCCGACCCCGCCCTCGTTACCAGCAGACTCTCTTTGCCACCGCTGCAGGATAAGTTCGGCCGCACCTTTGACTACGTACGTATCGCCATTACGGATCGTTGCAACCTGCGCTGTACGTACTGTATGCCAGAAGAAGGCGTGGAGTTTGGACACAAAGACACTATCATTACCACTGCAGAAACTCTGCGCATCATTTCCGTGCTGGCTAAAATCGGCATCAAAAAAGTGCGCTTCACCGGCGGTGAGCCCACTATTCGCAAAGATTTGCCTCAACTGATCGCAGGCGCCGCCGCAACACCTGGCATCAAGGGCGTGCACCTCACCACTAACGGTTTACTGCTGCATCGCATGGCCAAAGAACTGCTGGCTGCTGGACTGACCGGCATCAATATCAGCCTCGACAGCATGGATGCGGATCGCTTCATGCGTATCACGCGTCGCCCGGGTGTGGAAACCGTGCTTAACAACATTCAACTGGCACTTGACGTCGGTTATCCGCGCGTCAAGGTCAACGTGGTGTTAATGCGCGGCTTCAATGAAGATGAGCTGGAAAAGTTTACGCGCTACACCAAAGACCATGCGGTGACGGTACGCTTTATTGAATTCATGCCGTTTGACGCGGATCAGATCTGGGGGACGGGCGACCATTTTGCCAGCGCGGAAACCATCGTTAACAAGATCAAGTCCCTCTACCCTGATATTGGCCCGGCACCGGGTACGCGCACCGAACACCATATTTTCAAAGTGCCCGGCTGGGCAGGCAAAATCGCCGTTATTCCCGCTTTCACGCGCAGCCTGTGCGGCAATTGTTCGCGGATTCGCGTCACGGCAGATGGCAGCATTCGTAACTGCCTGTACTCCGATGAACAATACAACCTGCGCCAGATTATGCGTTCCGGTGGCAGCGATGCCGACATGATTGCCCTGTTCCGCAAAGCCTTTGCAGAAAAAGCCATTGACGGTTACGAGTCCAAGAGACTCTCCGACGCCAAGGGTCTCCTCGACACCACCCAGAAACACCGTGGCAGCATGACGCAGATCGGCGGCTAATCGCCCAGGAAACCCTTCATAGCCGCGGTCGCCGCTATGAAGGGTTTCTCCTATTCTCAAACCACTTCATCAGGAACTACGTGATGTCAGACGAATTTACGCACTTTAATGCCAAGGGCGAAGCCCATATGGTGGATGTTGGCAGCAAGGCCATTACTCAGCGCGAGGCCGTGACTGAAGGTCGCATTTACATGAACCCCAAAACCCTGAAAATGATTATGGAAGGCACCCACAAAAAAGGTGACGTGCTGGGTATTGCGCGCGTGGCGGGTATCATGGGCGCCAAAAAAACCTCTGACCTGATCCCGCTGTGCCATCCCATTAATCTCACCGCTGTCGAGCTGGATCTGACCCCCGAGCCAGCCACGAACTCGGTGTATTGCCTCGCCAAGGTGCGCTGCGGCGGCCAGACCGGCGTGGAAATGGAAGCGCTGGCAGCCGTGCAGATTGCCCTGCTCACCATTTACGATATGTGCAAAGCGGTAGATCGCGGCATGGTCATGCAGGACATTGGCTTGCTGGAAAAGTCTGGCGGCAAATCCGGCACCTGGACACGTCCCGCTTAATCCTGGAGTTTGTTATGAACGTCAAAATTCGCTCTACGCTAAACCTTTATATACATGCTGGCATGGTCTCCGCGAGTTTTTAAAGATGCCCTTAACCCAGAGGTTTGTATGAACGTCAAAATTCGCTATTTCGCCAGCATGCGTGACCGCATGGG
>JANOOA010000255.1:0-1884 GCA_031421115.1 Gammaproteobacteria bacterium
CCCCCACATAATATTATTTTTGATATATTTTATACTTGCCTACACAATTTGGGTGCGCTGTGCGCACGGCTGTCCTTGGTTTCGTGCGCACCGCCCACGCTACGATTTATGTCATTGTGTATAAAATCACCGGATGAAGTGGCGGCTAAACCAGCGTGCTGCTTGTTCCGCCACTTGCTCCAACGTCCCCGGTTCTTCGAACAGATGCGTAGCACCAGGAATGACGCGTAATTCTTTCTCGCAGCCCATCAAGGCATAAGCCGCCTCGTTAAGTTCAATTACCACGTCATCGTTGCCGCCGACCAACAGCAGCGTCGGCGCGCGCACCTTGGATAATGCGTCTGCGCCTGCCAGATCCGGCCGCCCGCCGCGTGAAACAACAGCGGCGATGGCATCGCCCATTTTCGCCGCAGCCTGTAGTGCCGCTGCAGCACCCGTGCTGGCTCCAAAGTAGCCGATGGGCAGCGGCTGCACGCGTGCATCTTTTCTTACCCAGGCCGTCGCCACGGTAAGACGGCGCATGAGCAGGGAAATATCGAAACGGGTTGCGTAAGTCTGATCTTCCTCGGGTGTTAATAGATCCATCAGCAGGGTGCCGATGCCGGACTGGCGCAACACGCGCGCCACGGTGTTGTTGCGCGGGCTCAAACGGCTTGAGCCGCTGCCGTGGGCGAACAGCACCATGCCGCAGGCGCTCTCCGGTATTTCCAGCATGCCTTCGATAATGGCCGGGCCATCGGGAATGTGGACGGGTTGTTCCATAAGTTTGCAATCCATTCCAGCCACGGGAAGCACTGGATTAATGTTTAACCTGGAAATGGTTACACCAAATGCATTGCCACCGGAATTCGCTGCGCACCGAATTGGCGCTTCAACTCGAAATGCCCGAAGTGACCAGCGATTCTGGTGTGACATTGCGGGCAATGGCCGTCATCGGTCAGGTGATAGTCCCGAATCTCATACCAGTCACGCACGATGAGTGGCGTTTTGCACGAGGGACAGAAAGTGGTGTCGCCTTCAACGTTATGCACATTGCCAGTATACACATAATGCAGGCCGGCACGTAGCGCGATGTCACGTGCGCGCTTGAGGTAGATCAGTGTATCCAGCACTGACTATCAAGAGGTTAATTCATTGCAAATGACACAACCACGTTCCGTGGGCGTTGAGACTCTGGGATTACATGCGCTGACGCAACTGGATGTCTGCACGCTGTGCAATAGCTAAAGCAGCTTTTTCTATGGGCGAGGCTTTTCTGCCTGTTGTACAAAATACCCTTTACAGCACAAAAAAAGAGAGAAGGGGGTTACCCTTCTCTCTTGCCTGGCCAGAATAAGGAGCCTCCAGGCCAGGCGCCTACTTTTGGTGGTGCGATCCTTGCGCTAACCCAAAGGGTTAGAATACTGGGGCTGTGCTAAACTCTGAAAACAGCACGCTGACAGGCGCTGTGGTGGTCCATTCAAACGTGCTCGCTGATGTCAGGCTGGAGGCATTGACTGAAAGCCCTGAAAGGGTACCGTTAGCGAGCGCCACCTTTTTCACACTTTCCGTGCTAAAGGCGCCGGCGCCGCCGATATCCTGACCCGCCCATACCACCTGGATTTTGTCACCGATGGCCCATGCCAAGGTCGTTGCGTCAGTGGTATTGGTTGCGAATTTGAAGGCAGTTTGCGCTGTCACTGCATCTTCAATCAAAGTGACGAAGCGTTGGCGGTCGTTGACAGCTGCGGCGCCACCGACATAAACCGTCTGACCAACGCCCAGTGCTGCGGTAACATTCACACCCGCCGTAGTCGTATTGGCCGTAACACTAAAGTCAGTGAGGAACTCATCACCGCCTGCTGCTGCGGCTGTCAATGCACCAGCGCCGTCCGGATCTGCACC
>JANOOA010000256.1:0-3489 GCA_031421115.1 Gammaproteobacteria bacterium
CGCAGTTTTGCGGTGGCGCGTTGCAGGCTATGCTTGAGGCTTTGCAATTGCCCAAGGCGGTATTCTTTGGTGACGTGGTTGACTTCGATGATGGGCATAGTGGGCAGACGCCAAAATTTCTCTTATGAGTTGATGAGATAAGCCGCGACTTCTTGATACGCAGGAAAGTTGCCATCCAGACTAGCCAACTGAATGCCATGGTGCACTGCGGTTGCGATGATCATGTGATCAGCGGGATCGCGATGATGCTCCGGCAAATTTTGGGTGTCTAGCAAGATCATCGCAACGCTTCCCAGTCTTGTTCGGGACACGCTGGTGTGATGAGGTCGTCGTGCAAGATGACGGTGCCAGCGAGACGGGGGCTGGGTTTGAGGCGTGCGGTTGGTTCAGGCGCCGCAATCTGGTCATTCGCTGGGAACACGATCACTTCTAACCGCCTGCTGTCCAGACCTAGAGGAATATCGATAATAATCTGGTGATTAATTGGTTCGGTAATGAAACGTAGCGCTTCCATAGGGTTGTCCTCGTGCATAGCGATTAGTACATTCATGGGGTCAGTTGCCGAGCAATTTGGCATATCGAGACGCCTCTTTGCTCAATGTTTCAATATCCATATCAGGGAGCCCAGTCTTACGCCACTCTGTGTAATCGAAGCGCTCTCTTGTCAAGGCAGCAACGAAGCGCTCGGCTTCAATCGTTCCCAGTGCCTGGATAAGTGCCCGCATGCCTTCTTGCCTGATTTCAGCTTCAGTTTTCATACCATTTCTCCACTCGAGCCAATGCTTCGCCGGGTAGCATGGCTTGGATTTTACTTATGTTTCTCAGCTTGCGTAACAACGCGTCGTCGGTGGAAACAAAAATATCCGCGCCCGCCGCTATCGCACATCCAACATGGAGGGCATCGAATGCCTTGATGCCGAATGACATCATCTCTTTTCCCTTCGCAATAATTTCCTCGGTTTCAGCAACGTGAGTTTGAGCAATTGAACGCCATGGTGTGATCGATTCCTGACGATCCACAAAGGGGTTAATCGAGTTTTCGTAATCTAGCACGTATGACCAGGCCAGGGCCAACTCGCCTTCACGCACATGTTGCTGTAATAGCAGCTTGGCTTCCGTTTCGAACCGGATTCGTACCTGGGATTGGTCATCGAACGGTCGGTTGAAGCAACACATGTCGAGGTAGATCAGCATGTGTGCTCACTCATGGTAATCATATGCAGGGAAGCAACGAATGAAGGCATCAAACACCCATTTTCGGTTTTCGCGGTTGAAGCCTCCCCTTCCTCAAAATAGAGTTCGACCGCTTCTCTTAGATTCAGAATCGCTTCGTCAATAGCATCGCCAAAGCTCGATACGTCAACATTTAAACACTGCGAGACGTAATATTTATCTTCCCGGCAAACGACAAATTTAAGGTTTGTCATGGCTTACTCCATTTCTCTATTCAGAGATTTTGTGTTGAAGCTCAACCGAAGTATGCTTCCCCGCAAGTTCTTTTAGCGCGCCCGCCCATAGGAACCCCACAAAATCTTCAACCTCCGCCTGGAGTTCTGGCGGCAGTCCGTCAATTTTACGTACAAGATTTTCCCGCATGATAACCTCCGGTAAAGTTTAGCGATCCGCCGAATAAATCGGGGACTCTATCACGCGGCCTTCGCCTGCGCATCATCCATTGCCACTTGCCCTGGACGTATCACCGCCATTTCTCCTTTTGGAAATCCCAGGCCGGGCGGCTGGCTGCGCGATTGCGGATAGGCGGCTTGGTTGGCGGGCGTGTCCGGCATCGTCACGGTGGTGCCGTCCACCAGCCGCACAGGGCGGCCACGCCAGCGCCATGTTGCAGGCGTGCGCGCTGCGATCAATTCCATTCGGGTCAGAGCCCTTTTTTACTTTTTATTACTGACCCCTTTTTATTGTATTATCATTCGTCGATGGAGGCTGCCAGTTTTTCAATCAGGGTTGGATGATAACGTATACCTTGAGCCTGCATCTCGGTGACAGCTTCACGGAAAGACGGAATCCATCCCGCCTGCTTTGCTTTCAGTAAAATACCCAGCGTTCCCGTGACGGAAAGCCCCAGATATTCGGCCAGCGCGCGTCCTAACTTCTCGTCAATAACGACTCTGTCAGCTTTGGCCTTGAGAGCCATATCCAACGTATGTTTTTCACCTCGATCCAGCTCCAGTAACATCAACGGATTGGCGACAGGGGTCGACACCACCTCAATCACCCAATCAAGCGTACGCAGACGCGGTACTGGAATCGCTCCGCCAGCAGCGCACTCGTCGATTACGTCATTGACCACATGAACTTGTCCAAATAAGCGTGGCATCAAATCCAGTCGGCCAATGCTTGCCAGTGCGATAATAGGGGTTGTGTTGGAAAAAACGATCACAACAACAACGACCTTTCCCGGTCGAAATCATCCTGTGAATCCTCCAGCAATACCGCGCCGGCATCCCAGGCCAGACGTAAAAAAACCACGCGAGAAATTCCTAACCAGGCCGCGGCCGAACCTGAGGATAACCGCCCTTCTTTGAACAAATTAATAGCCGCTTGCCGCTTGATGTAATCGGCCATGTCTTCGATGTTCAGATGCAAGCCGATCAACAACTCCGGCGGGCAATCAATTTCAATCGTTCGCTTCATGATCCACCTTCTTCCTCTCCAGGCACTTGACAACCCCCAGTTTAGCACCGCTGCTTCGCAATCACCATTCGATTTAAGGGCGTCTCTAAAAATCCCGTTTCAGATCAGGGGTTCAGGGTCAAAACCAGCATGGCGGCTTCGAACTGATCAAGTGCTGCCGCGAAGTCTTCAATGATCCAGCTTTCACTCATAGATCACCTCCACCTCGCGCCCGGTGAGGTCGCCTATCAATCCCGCGCCGACCTCGATCAGCGGGGCGACTTTGCCATGCACTTTAACGCTGCCCCGCGTGGGTACGCTGATTTGCGCCAGCATTTTTAATAACGTGCTTTTGCCCGCGCCGTTGTGGCCGATGATGCCGAGCACTTCACCCGCTTCAACCTTGAAGTCCACATCGTCCAGCGCTTTAAACAGGGGACGTTCGGGCACAGGCTGGCCGCGCAGTTTTGCGGTGACACGTTGCAGGCTATGCTTGAGGCTTTGCAGTTGCCCAAGGCGGTATTCTTTGGTGACGTGGTTGACTTCTATAATGGGCATAGGTTACTTAAAATCGTTTTTGCTAAGACCGGATTGCCTGAGAATGGAGGCAAAGGTACCTAACGGTATTTCCTTTTTGGGGTCAGGAACAATGACGGTTCTTTCGCCTTTCCGGAATTTCTTATGGCTGCCCTTTTGAGAAATAAAGATGAAACCGTGTCGCAGCAGGATGTCAATAACAGCCTTCGATGGATACAGGTTAGCCATTGACAGCATATTCTCCGAGCAGGGCTTCTTCTATGGGGTGATAATCAGCATCCCCTTCCTCAAAATAGAGTTCGACTGCTTCTCTTAGATTCC
>JANOOA010000257.1:0-2336 GCA_031421115.1 Gammaproteobacteria bacterium
TTGCCAGTAATGCTGACGAAGCCGATGCGCGTTTGGAGCTGTTCGTTGGCCATGTTTATCCGGTGCGGTTTTTAAGATTATGGCAGCGTACAGCCGTGCGCATAAAGATACAAGGCATCCTTACACCCCACGACGCTTGAGCATCCTGCCCGGCGCGCCGCCTCTTATATTTTGGCGCCCGAAACAGCACCCCAGGTCGTCCGCCAACGCGCCTTGACGCGAATCAAACCGATCAAACCAATGACCGCCAACCCGGAAAATATCCAGAAACCCACAGCAAAATCACCTGACATTCCCTGCGACCAGCCCAAGGTCTTGGCAAGCAAGAAACCACCCATGCCTCCTGCCGCGCCAACTAATCCGGTAACGACACCCATTTCGTGGCGGAAGCGCTGCGGCACAAGCTGAAATACCGAGCCATTCCCCATGCCTAAAGCCATCGAGCCAATAAAGAAAATCAACACTGCGCCCCACGCCAACGCGGGTAACTCAAACAGACCCCAGCCACTGACTTTGTCGGTGCCTGTAATAAGGGGCGCGGGGCCTTCTGGCATGAACGATATGCTGAGATAGGCCAATGCCACCACTCCAAACAAAACTTGTAATGTCCGAATCCCACCTACACGGTCAGCCAACCACCCCCCAACAGGCCGGAACATCGAGCCGGCGAACACAATAATAGCAACCATCATGCCTGCCGCAATACCTGATGCATGGTACCAATGGGTAAAATATAAGGGCAACGCGCTCGCTAATCCAATAAAACCACCAAAGGAAATCGAATAGAAAAACATGAACCACCAAGTATCCACATCCTTAAGAACTGTAGTGTAATTTTGCAATGACACGGGCTTGGGTTGCATTGGCGCATCCCTGGCTATCCAGGTATACAATAAAAACACCATCACCACTGGAATCAGCAAAAAACCAAATACCGCTTGCCAACCATAATTTTCCGCAAGCCATGGCACAAACATCGCGTCAAGTACTACGCCTGCATTACCCGCGCCGACAATGCCCAATACCATGCCTTGATAATTCGGCGGATACCAGCGGCTGGCCTGCGGCAAAGCCACTGCAAAGCTGGCCCCGGCGAATCCCAGCACAATCCCCATCAACTCTACTTCCAGCCTTGAATCCAGACCCACTATCCAGGCATACGCTAACCCGACAATGACAATGATTTGCCCCAGTTGTCCAGCGCGCTTGGAGCCAATATGATCGGCCAGCATACCCATAGGCACACGCAACAAGGCACCCGCCAAAATCGGTATAGCGACAATACCGAGTTTTTCTTCCAGGGACAGACCAAGATCTTGCGTGATGTAAAGTGACAATGGCCCAAGGATTACCCAGACCATAAAGCTGATATCAAAATACAAAAATGCAGCCAGCAACGTCGGCCAATGTCCTGCTTTTCTGAAATCCTGAAAGTTCATGTTTACCTCTATAGGGTTTGCGCCGCATAACTTGCATCAGAGCCACACGGCGAAAAAAGTGCATCTCACCCATCATTAAGCAAGCCTTATGCCAAAGCACAAAATGTTAGAACAAAACATTGATATTAATAGATAAATATTATTTTCAACCAGATCTGATAGGGTCATTCACATGGATGGATCGCACCACTTTGACCAGAAAGACAGGCGCTTGCCCTCATTTGGTGCATAAAATAACAGGTGATGCGCCAGAAAATTTTTGCACCGAAAACGGGGTATGGAGGCCATCAAGTCGATTGATATTATCCCGCGTTACGGCGGCGTTATTACCCATGACTGCTGGGCATCGTATTTATCCTATAATCACTGCGGTCACGGGCTGTGCGGCTCGCATTTGTTGCGCGAGCTGACGTTCATTATTGACACCAATGACTACACCTGGGCACGCCAAATGAAATGCCTTTTACAGGAAACCTGCGCCACCGTCTCCAAAAACACGGAAAAGAGATTGGCTGATGAAGCGCTGGTCGCGGTACACACGCGTTACCGCACGATTCTTGCGCAGGGGGAAAAAGAGTTGCCGCCCATCCCCCCTAAGCCGAGCGGGAAACGCGGCAAGCTTGCCAGGCCCGACGCGCACAATTTGTTGGAGCGGCTGCAAAAACATGAGATCTGTGTGCTGCTGTTCGCCAAAAATCCGCATGTCGCCTTTACCAATAACCGGACTGAGCGTGACTTGAGAATGTCCAAGGTAAAACAGAAAGTCTCGGGCTGCTTCCACTCAGAGGTTTATGCTCAGGCCTATTGCCGAATATCCAGCTACCTACAGACCATGGCCAATAAAGGGCATAATCCCCTTATCGCTATTCAAATGGCCCTGGCCGGGAAGCTCGATTT
>JANOOA010000258.1:0-3313 GCA_031421115.1 Gammaproteobacteria bacterium
GCGTGCGGCAGTGGTGGCTTTTAATTCGCCGCGCGTGCCAAAGTGCATGCTGGGGCGGCGGTCAATCATTAGAAACAACCCTTGGCTGCGTTCTTCACGGAATACTTTCATGATGGGTTTACCGCTGCGGGCAGTGGCGCGCCAGTCCATGTAACGCACATCATCACCTGACTGATAGGCGCGCACGTCTTCAAGCTCCATGCCGTGTCCGCGAAATATCGAAGGGCGTTGGCCGATGACGGGCGAGGTTACGCGGTGCCTGGAGCGCAGATTGCGTTCGAGGATTTTGAATTGTAACTGCTCTAAATCGATGGCGCTTAGCAGCGCTAATTCGGCGGTGTCTGATAGACCATGTTCTGTCGTGATTTCGTGCGCATGGCGCACGCTACGCGGGGTGTCATTGTCCAAGGTGCGTATCACGGCGCAGGCACTTTCTCGATCAGGCGCGCAATCACTTGCTGGCGCGTAACGCCATCGGCGCGCGCTGCAAAACTTAGTGCAATGCGGTGATTCAGCACATGGTATGCCAGATCCATAATGTCGCCAGGTTCGACAAAATCACGTTCGTGCAAGTAAGCGCGGGCGCGCGCGGCATGCGCCAGCGCCAACGTGGCGCGTGGTGATGCGCCGCGTGCCAGCCATCGTGCGGCCTGATCATCCCAACGTGTTGCGTTACGCGTGGCACCCACCAGTGTGACAATGTAGCGTTCCAGCATTTGATCCATATAAATGTGATTTACTGCCGCGCGCGCGTCCATGATGTGTTGCGATGTCAAGGGTGCTTGCGGTGCCGTGGGGGTGCCTGTGCCTTGCAGCCGCGCACTGTCGCGGCGCAGGATTTCCAGTTCTTCGGCAGAGGTAGGATAGTCCAGCTCTACTTTCATCAGAAAACGGTCGAGCTGTGCTTCAGGCAGCGGATACGTACCTTCCTGTTCAATCGGATTCTGTGTCGCCATCACCAGAAACACCGGCGACAATTTGCGAGTCACTCCTCCTGTTGTCACCTGATGTTCCTGCATGGCTTCGAGTAAGGCAGTCTGAACCTTGGGCGGTGCACGGTTGATTTCATCGGCGAGAATAATGTCGTTAAAAATCGGCCCTTCGACAAAGCGAAAGCGGCCTTCGTTAGGTATGAATATATCCGTGCCGGTGATGTCGCCAGGAATCATGTCGGGGGTGAATTGAATGCGCTGAAAACGTGCTGCAATACCCTCCGCCAGAGTGCGCACCGCTGTGGTCTTGGCCAGCCCCGGCACACCTTCTACCAGCAGATGGCCATTGGTGAGCACGCTGATCAGCAGGCGTTCTACCAGCACCGTTTGGCCAACAAGGGTGGTTTCGATATGTGTTTTAAGCGCTGCGAGTGCATTTTGCATGAATGATGTTCCGGAATTCAGATTGAATATCTAGTAGTGCGTTTCACCAAATCAGTGCAATAGGCAGGTGGAGTGGCATCTGGAAAAACACGTCACCTGCTGCTATTCCGCTGCGCTTCATGGCGGCAGGTGAGCTTGGCGTTAAGCATCCTGATCCATGGTAATAGTACGGCTCTGGGGTAAATCCATAGAGAAATATTGTTGCACCATGCCTAACACTACAACTCGTCCTTTGCGCCGTTCCGTGCCCGTGCTGCTGAATTCAAATTCATAAAAGCGCAGCAACGCGACACGACCACGGCGATTGCGTCCAAGCCAGATTTTTTTCAGTGCAACTGTATGGTCAAGTAATTGCACCTGCGCGTCTTGGCAGGCGTGTAAGGCGAGTTTAATGGCCTGCTCCCGCACCTTTAAACTATCCCACCAGAACCAGCCCAGGCCAAGAAAAAAAAGTGCGGCAGTGCCATTAATGAAGTCCATAGACTGGTTTAGATAGACTTCTAAGGCTGCGTATTGGGTGGTGGCAACACCTTAAAGCCAGGGTCGTTGTCGCGACCCATGATCATGATCATGGTGTAAATCATTGCCGGTAATGGCGTGGCTTTGCGGTTGTTGACTACCACCAGCGGCGTGCCTTCGAGTTTATGCTGTATCGCATAGTCAATGTCTTCGCGCAGGGTTTTTGCAGTCTGCGGGGATTTAATGCAGCCTTCGAGTTTTTTGCGTTGATTGGTATCGCTGGTAGTGATTTGCCAGATTCTGTCACGCGTGAGGGTGCGCTGTTCCTTGAACATGGCGCCGCGCACGCGGTTGAATTCTTTCGTATTCCCCACCAGGCAGATTTGCAGTTTTGCCGCCAGGCAACTGACGCCACTACCATCCGAGCGTTGCGCGTGGGGGTTGCATTCGGAATCGAGCGGGAAATGGCGCGCTTCTTCGCTCCACGAGCCGACAGGCGCGACACGGCGCATTTCAGTCAATGCGTCTTCGAGATGTTTGCAGTGCGGGCAACGAATGTCAGTCCATTCTACCAAATGCAGCGGGGCGGTAATTTCGCCAAAAATCACCCGCTTTTTGTCAACAGCCTTGGTAATGCGTGGCGCATTGCGATAGATGAGCAGCGAGTCGCTCATGGCCTGTTGCAGGCGTGGCTCAAGCGAGCGTAAAAAATCTGCGAGAGGGTCACTTTGTGGTGTCGGTGCGGCAGGCGTTGTGGGTGCAGCCAATGCCGCTGGCGAAAATCCACAAAAAGCCAATAACAGCGCCATGGCAGGCAGTGCCTGCGTCGTGCGTAGCGCGATCAATCTGGCCAAGAGAAGGCTGGCGGAGCGGCATGAAGCCGATGCTGAATGTGTTTGCATAAGGTAGCCTTTAGAGTGAGCATGACAGGCATTGACTTTAGCAACAATGGCAGTAATAGACAATAACAGCTTAGACATAACAGTTTAGCCAATCGTGTTGTCAGTGAGCGCGGCGTTGCGGCCGCGCTGTTCGTTGATGCCGGTGAGCAGCGCCAGCCCGGCAATAAAGAAAAACACTGTGGACAGAATCGCCAGTCGGTGGTCGCCATCGGTCAAGTAGGTGATGAAGCCGTAGCTGAGGGGGCCGATGATGGCTGATAATTTCACGGCCAGGCCCCACAGGCCGAAGAATTCTGCGGTACGCGCGGGTGGGGAAAACTGGCCGATCAGGGCGCGTCCACCGGATTGGCTGGCGCCCATGGCGAGGCCGACCAGGTTGGCGACCACCCAGAATTCGGCGCGACTGGTGGTGAAGTAAGCCAGCACCGTGGCGCCAACCCACACCAGCAAGGTGATGGCGAGGGTGGGCACCGAGCCGATGCGGTCCTGGACGTGGCCAAATATAAAGGCGCCAATTGCGGCGGTAATGTTCACCACCAAAATCAACAAGATGGTGTCCTGGGTGTTAAAGCCCAT
>JANOOA010000259.1:0-5418 GCA_031421115.1 Gammaproteobacteria bacterium
GCGAAGAATGGAATGCTTGGCCGCCGCATATACCTCTTCGAGCGTATCAGCACTGCTGACCGCCTCGCTAAGCTGATAGACCGCCGAAAGATCATCAAGCTGCTGCTGCATTTTCAACGCTGCCTGTTTTTTATCGGTGATATCGCGTACAGACGCCTGCAATATCCGCTCTCCACCATAACTGAAGGCAGATAGAAGCACTTCAACAGGAAAATCTTCACCATTCTTGCGTCGGCACATCCATTCAAACTGGTTCCCCCCCATCTGCTGAGCTTTCGCAATATGCTCAGTAGCCGCAATCAGGGATTCGCGTCCGCCTGGCTGCACGGGCGGAGAAAACTCCGAGAGCGGATGTGCGATAAACTCGGACTTATCCTTCATGCCGAATATTTCGAGTGTTCGTGCATTGCACTCAATAAAACCTTTCTCAGTCAGCAGCATGATCGCATCATTCGATCCTTCAAAGATGGAACGGAGCTTTTGTTCATACATCTCTTGACCCAATCCCCAGGCAAGCTGATTTTTCACCATCCAGCGATAAACGCCATAGCTGCCCAAAATGAATAGTAGAAACAGGAGATAGGTGGCCCGCACCTGTTGCCACCACTTTTCATGCACATTGGAGATGGGCGTGCTGGCAGAAACAGTAATGGGATGATTCGACAGACGGCGAAAGCTATAAAGATAATTTTCCTGGACTAAACTGCTAGACCCTTCAATATTTCCGCGTGCAGGAAAGGCTTGTTGCTTTAAATGCGCGACCAGAGTGCCTGTCCGCGGTTTCCCATAGACTTCTTCGAAACTAATTTTGCCAGGGGCAGGATATCTGCTGATCAAATACGCATCATCACGCAATAGCACCAACGCGGTATTTTCCGGCAGTAACAGGTTGCGCCACAAGCTTTGTTGCCGGGAGAGGGGCCATGAAGCTGTCAATAAATATAACAGCCCTCCCTTTTTATCCCTGACCGCATACCTCAGCGGAAGAATCCATTCCTTGGTCAATGGCCCGTAGAGTGCATGGCCAATACTAAAATCTGCACCCTTCAGCAGTGCATCCCGTCCCATTATGAAGGACTGAACATTAGCCAAGGAGGGTAATGGAAGCCCAGGAAGGACTTCTGACGACACCAGTATCTGCCCATCTGGAAGAATGACATTGGCTATCAGCAGATCCGGGTGAGACTGCTTAAACTTTTTTAGTAGCAGACGGCTATGTATAGCATTGATTGAATCTTGCTTGTCAAACAACTCCTGAGCCAGAACTTTAAAAGAGTGCTCAAAATTAGCAAAATAAGAATCGAGCGAGTTTCCACTTAGCTCGGCAATTAATGCCAGATCATTCGACACCTCTTGTTTTACACTCTGCCATGACAACCAGGAGTAACCCGCCAGGAAAACAATAAAAGATACGGCCACTAATTTAAACCCCCACCTCATATTGCGGATGACTGGATGTTGGGTTTTCTTCAACGTGGCATTTAACTTATCGGGCATATGTATCTCTGGCATCAGCAATGTCCGGTTACACAATTGTATGAGGTATAGGCGGTTGAAAAAAGTTCCTGAATCCAGCGCGGGAGGCCATTTTCCTCTTGGCTTTTGAAAAAAGCACGCCAGGGGTTACGAAAATACCCCACACGCTCAACCCTCTGGACAAAAGATTTAAAAAAGTACCGTCATTTTGGCAGCTTCTGACCCCGTTGAGGGCACTATTTAAGCAGCATAACACCGCTTGAGGCGCGAGGACGCAGGCCGTTGCACATGTGTTAGCCCCAAGTAGTAATGTCCGCTTTTGATTAAACTGTCCCCTGTCAAAAATAAGCGACCAACCCCACCACACCAACCACCACAATCAATGGCCCAATCAATGGAATCAATGGTGTGGAATCAATGGGGTCAGACTCGATTGACTCTGTATTTCTCCGACCTTCTATCCCCACCTTTAGGTTTTGACTCTAATCGCCTCTCCACTTTCTTCTGTGTCGGCACTGCTGGAGTGCTCTTTAATTGCACAAGACAAAATACAGGCGGAAATGCACAAACGCATCGAGGAGGGTTGGGGATCGAGCGTTACAGTGAAGGCGATGAACTTCGATTTGAATCGGTGGGCTTAACCCTGCCCTTGTCGGAAATTTATCAGGACGCGATGAACGCCCCCTGAATCCCCACTGAACATGCCACCCCCGTACCGCCCAATCCACAGTAGCCGCCGGGATTTTTGGCGAGGTATTGCTGGTGATCATCTTCGGCATAGAAAAACGGCGGTGCGGGTTGGATTCCAGTAGTGATTGCGCCGTAGCCCGCCGTGCGCAGCAGCGCTTGATAGGCATCGCGGCTCGCCAGTGCGGCGTTGTGTTGCGCGTCATCAACGGTGTAAATCGCCGATCGGTATTGCGTGCCAGCATCATTACCCTGACGCATGCCTTGGGTTGGATTATGCGTTTCCCAGAAGATTTTCAGCAAGCCTTCATAGCTTACGGCGTGTGGGTCGTACACCACTAACACCACTTCGGTGTGACCCGTCATGCCGCTGCACACTTCACGATAGGTGGGGTTAGGCGTGATGCCGCCCGCATAACCCACCGCCGTGGTATACACGCCCGGCGTTTGCCAGAATTTTCGCTCCGCACCCCAGAAACAACCCAGGGCGAACACGGCTGACTGCATGCCATGAGGAAACGGTGGCTTGATTACGTGCTCATTTACATAATGACAATTAGCAACCTGCATCGGCTCAGTTCGTCCGGGCAAGGCTTGGCTGGGGGTAGGTAACTGTAAAAGTTTGCCGGATGACATAATTAAGTTTCCTTGGTAAGCCGTTATTGTCATTTCGACCGCAATCCCCCCCGTTCGCCCTGAGGCTGTCGAAGGGTTCTGGGTGCGTGGCGGGGGGTTCGACAGGGCTCACCACGAACGGTTAAACTAACAGTATTGCACCGATCTATCAATAATGCGGTGGCGGCGGTTCCTGCGATGTCGGCAGCATATCAAACTGCGCCTGCGCGCGCATCTGCTGCCTTACTAATGCAAGCTGGGCGCCCAGACTGTCCAGCATTGTTTGCTGGCGCACAATCACATCATTCAATTCCTGCAACGCGGCTTCCTGATAAGTAAGCCGCGTTTCCAGGTCAACAATATGCGCTTCATGATCCATAGCCACGCCCGCTATTACTTTTGACGCAATTTTGAAAATGCGGCTGACATGGCATTTTCAATAACAGGCTTGGATGCCGGTTTGGGCTTGGAAGTGTGCTGAGGCTTGTGCGGCGCATCCGGCTTTGCAGTAACAACAGCAACCGCCGCATCTTCCAGGCGCATGGTAAGCGCAATGCGACGACGTTTTTCATCCACCTCAAGCACACGCACCTGCACAATATCACCGGTTTTGACAACGCTGTGTACGTCTTTAACGAATTTGTTCGCCAATGCCGAGACATGCACCAGACCATCCTGATGCACGCCAATATCCACAAATGCACCGAAGTTGGTGACGTTGGTGACTGTACCTTCCAGTATCATGCCCACTTGTAAATCTTTCAACTCCTCGACGCCTTCCTTGAACACCGCCGCCTTGAATTCCGGGCGTGGATCACGACCGGGCTTTTCCAACTCGGCAAGAATATCCTGCACGGTTGGCAGACCAAAGCGTTCGTCGGTAAAATCCCTGGGTGAAAGTGTTTTTAACAGGGCGCTATTACCTATCAGCGTGCGAATATCGACACCCAGCTTGCCGATGATACGCTGCACCACCGGATAACTTTCCGGATGCACTGCAGAGGCGTCCACCGGATTATCACCATTCATGATACGCAAAAATCCGGCGGCCTGTTCAAAGGTTTTCTCGCCCAGGCGCGGTACTTTTTTGAGTTGATCACGGTTTTTGAAAGAGCCATGATGATCACGAAACTCTACAATATTTTTGGCCAGGGTCTGATTCAAACCAGAAATACGCGCCAGCAAAGGAACCGACGCAGTATTCACATCCACACCCACGGCATTCACGCAATCTTCCACCACTGCGTCCAGCGTACGCGCCAGCTCTACTTGGTTAACATCATGCTGATATTGCCCCACGCCGATCGCCTTGGGATCAATTTTCACCAGCTCTGCCAGTGGGTCCTGCAAGCGCCGTGCAATGGATACCGCACCGCGCAGGCTGACATCCAGATCAGGGAATTCCTGTGAGGCAAATTCTGATGCTGAATACACTGACGCGCCAGCTTCTGATACAACCAGTTTTTGTAATGAAAATTCCGGGTGACGTTTAGCAAGGTCTGCGGCCAAACGCTCGGTTTCGCGCGATGCCGTGCCATTGCCGATACTCACCAATTCTACCTTGTGCTTGCGCGACAACTCGGCTAACGCATGCAGCGCGGCATCCCATTGGTTGCGTGGTACATGCGGATAAATGGTTGCGGTATCAAGCAATTTGCCGTTGATGTCCACCACCGCAACTTTCACGCCGCTGCGCAGCCCCGGATCCAGACCCATCACTACACGCGGCCCAGCGGGAGCGGCCAGTAACAGGTCATGCATATTGCGTGCGAATACTTTCATCGCCTCGGCTTCGGCGTTACCACGCAGATGCATCATCAATTCAAGATCAAGGTGCAGGAATATTTTCACGCGCCACGACCAGCGCACTGTTTCGTCCAACCAGGCATCGGCCGCGCGGCCTTGATGTGAAATTTTGAAGCGCTGCGCAATCATGCGTTCACAGACGTTTTGTTGCGCCTGTTTATCTTGTTTTTCGGGCGAGTCTGATGCAGCGGTTTCTTCCGGCAACACCATACTCACCTGCAAAAAGCCTTCGTTGCGGCCACGCAGTAACGCCAGCGCGCGATGCGAAGGCACGGCTTTGAGTGGCTCACGGTAATCAAAATAATCGCGGAACTTCGCGCCCCCTTCCTGCTTGCCTTCTTTCACGCAACTGACAATCGCTGCGTTGCCCCACACAAATTCGCGCAATCGCCCTAATAATTCCGCATCTTCGGCGAACTGTTCGATCAGGATATGGCGCGCGCCTTCCAGCGCCGCTTTCACATCGGCCACGCCCTTATCCGCACTCACATAGGCCACGGCGGCCTCTTCAGGTGTCAACTCAGGATCAAGCAACAATGCCTGCGCCAGCGGTGCCAACCCGGCTTCACGCGCAATCTGTGCTTTGGTGCGACGTTTGGGCTTATACGGTAAATACAGATCTTCGAGACGGGTCTTGGTCTCCGCTTCACTAATCTCTTTTCCCAACTGTGGCGTGAGCTTGTCTTGCTCAGTAATACTCTTTAATATCGCAGCACGACGATCCTCCAGTTCACGCAAATAACGCACGCGCTCTTCCAGGAAACGCAACTGAATATCGTCCAGTCCACCCGTCGCCTCTTTACGATAACGCGCGATAAACGGCACCGTCGCACC
>JANOOA010000260.1:0-13071 GCA_031421115.1 Gammaproteobacteria bacterium
CACCAGGCTCGAGGCGCGTGGAATGGCGCTTTCCATTACATTGCAAATCGACAAGGTGTAGGGCTGACCCAATGCCTTGGCGTGTTTCAACGCTTCCATGGTATCCAGCGTTTCACCGGACTGCGACAAGGTGATAATCAATTGCCGGGGGTTTGGCACCGATTCACGGTAACGGTATTCGCTGGCGATTTCCACCGACACCGGAATTTTAGCAATGGATTCCAGCCAGTATTTAGCGGTAAGTCCGGCATAGTAACTGGTGCCTGCGGCGAGGATTAAAATGCTGTTACTGTCTTTGAAAATAGCTTCAGCATTGTCACCAAATAACGCCGGGCTGAAATCAGCGCTGATGGCAGGCTCTATCGTGTCGGTGAGCGCCAGCGGTTGCTCGTAAATTTCTTTTTGCATGAAGTGACTGTAGGGCCCCAGCTCCATGGATGCAAGCGACACATCACTCACATGCACTGGCCGCTCGACACGCTTGCCGGTTTTGTCGAAAATTGCCACCTGCTCACGCGTAATGGCAGCAACATCGCCGTCTTCCAGATAAACAACGCGACGCGTACTTGCGAGCACCGCAGATACATCGGATGCAATAAAATTTTCGCCGTCACCCAACCCCACCAGCAATGGACAACCCACACGCGCGCACACCATCACATCCGGTGATTTGAGCGCGACCACGCCGATGGCGTAAGCCCCCACCAATTCGACGACCGCACGTTGCAGGGAAAGCAGCAAATCACCGCACTGTACATAGTGGTGATGCACCAGATGCGCGATCACTTCCGTGTCAGTCTGCGACTCAAACACATAGCCTAAAGACTGAAGATGTTTGCGGTGAGCATCATGATTTTCAATGATGCCGTTATGCACCACGGCGATCTCACCATGAGAAATATGCGGGTGCGCGTTGTATTCGGTAACACCACCGTGAGTTGCCCAGCGGGTATGGCCAATGCCCACCAATCCATGCAGATTTTCTTCAGCGGCTTTGGCTCCCATGCCAGCCACACGGCCCACCGCGCGCACGCGTCTGATGCTACCGTTAAGCACCGCTACGCCTGCGGAATCATAGCCACGATATTCGAGACGGCTTAGCCCTTCGATCAACATAGGAACGACATTACGTTGTGCAATCGCGCCTATAATTCCACACATGGTTTATTCTCCTAAACACTTCCTGCCTGTCATTTCTCGGCAACCGTGGCGGTCACATGCCGTCGGCGCTACGCTCGGAATGACAACAAACTTAACTTCTGGAAATATCTGAATCTTTTTTCTTCACTGGCCGCATCCATCCGGATTTAGTTTGTTGCGGTGCGCGGCTTACGGTTAACTCGCCCGGCGGCGCATCGCGCGTAATGGTCGATCCGGCGCCGATGGTGGCGCCATCACCGATAGTGACGGGTGCGATTAACTGTGAATCAGAGCCCACAAAAACATTATCGCCAATCACGGTCTGAAATTTATTCACGCCATCATAATTGCAGGTAATGGTGCCCGCGCCAATATTGACGTTACGTCCGACTGTGGCATCGCCCACGTAACTCAAATGATTAATCTTGGAACCTGAGCCCACCCCGGTTTTTTTAATCTCTACAAAATTCCCAATGTGTACGTTGTCGGCGAGGTGCGTTTCGGGACGGATTCGCGCAAACGGGCCGATGCGGCTATGCTGCCCAATCACGGCATCTTCAATCACGCAGTTTTCAAGTATCTCGACATGATCGCCAATGGTGGTGTTGCGTATCACCGTGTTTGCGCCAATGCGCACACCACTACCCAATGAAATCTTGCCCTCAAGAATAACATTCACATCTATAATAATGTCTGTGCCCACACTCACTTCACCGCGCACCTCGCAGCGCGCCGGATCACGCAAGGTAACACCTTGCAGCATGAGTTTCTCAACCTGCATGCGCTGATAATAACGCTCAGCTTCTGCCAATTGTATGCTGTTGTTAACACCCAAAGTTTCCATTACAGAATCAGGCGCAACTGACACCACCTTAACACCATCGCGCACCGCCATGGCAATAATGTCGGTGAGATAATATTCGCTCTGGGCATTGTTGCTATCGAGCGCGGCCAGCCATTTCTGTAATTTTTCACCGCTCGCCGCCACAATACCGGTATTAATTTCACACACCTGACGTTGTTCGGCGGTTGCATCTTTCTCTTCAACGATGCGCACCACATTGCCCTGCGCATCACGCAAAATCCGGCCATAACCGCGTGGGTCCGCCAGCACCACTGTCAGCAACCCCAGGCTATTATCTTGTGCCGCAGCAATCACCCGTTGCAAAGTATCAACACCAATCAATGGTACGTCACCGTACAACACCAGCACGGTGTCATGCGCCGCCACCTGCGGTAACGCTTGCGCCAGCCAGGGAGGGCTTAGTGTTGCGGGAGGCAGGACGCCGAGAGCGACAGCAACAGCATGGCCGGTGCCCAATTGCCGCTCTTGGTGAATCCACGTCACGTTCAGATGCGCCAAGGCCGTTCGCACAGCACCACCACCGTGCCCATACACCACCTGAACCTGGCGCGCATCCAACTGACGCGCGGCATCTACCACGTGCTCCAGCATGGGCTTGGCACCCACCACATGCAACACCTTGGGCAACGCCGAACGCATCCGCGTACCTGCACCGGCAGCAAGAATAATGACATTAAGACTCATGGCAATAACCTATAATATCAAATGCAAAAGGCCGTCATAAGACGGCCTTTTTTCTTATATTTCAATACGGCAGATGTTCTCGCACATCCTTGTATGCCACATAAAGCATCAACGCCCCAGTTTTTTGCGCATTTTCTGAATGGTCTGCAACTGCGCCATCGCCTCAGCAAGCTCGGTCTGTGCCTGGGCGTAATCAAACCCAGCGCTTTGATCCTGTAGCTTCTGTTCGGCTCGATGCTTGGCTTCCAGCGCCGCCGCCTCGTCCAGATCCTTGGCGCGATGCGCAGTGTCGCTCAAAATGGTGATAGTGTGCGGCTGAATTTCCAGAATGCCGCCGGAAACGTAGAAAGACTCTTCTTCCCCTTCCGAATTAATCAATCGCACTTCGCCCGGCTTGAGGCGGGTTAGCAAGGGTGTGTGACGCGGCATAATGCCCAACTCACCCATCACACCGGGCGCGAACACCATGCGCGCCAGGCCGGAGAAAATTTCTTCTTCGGCACTGACAATGTCCACATGTACGGTCATAGCCATAATATACTCCTGGGTACTCTACAAGACGTTAGAGTTTCTTGGCCTTTTCGACCGCTTCGTCAATGGTACCGACCATATAAAAAGCCTGCTCGGGCAAATGATCGTATTCGCCGTTAACAATGCCCTTGAAGCCGGCAATGGTGTCTTTGAGTGATACGTACTTGCCGGGGCTACCGGTGAACACTTCCGCAACGAAGAACGGCTGTGACAGAAAGCGCTGAATCTTGCGCGCACGGGACACGGTCTTCTTGTCGGTTTCGGACAATTCGTCCATACCCAAAATCGCAATGATGTCTTTCAGCTCTTTATAACGCTGCAAGGTACCCTGCACCGAGCGGGCTACGTCGTAGTGCTCCTGACCAATAATCAGCGGATCCAGCTGACGGCTGGTGGAGTCGAGCGGATCCACGGCGGGATAAATACCCAGCTCGGCAATCTGACGCGACAATACCACGGTGGCATCCAAGTGAGCGAAGGTGGTGGCAGGCGACGGATCCGTCAAGTCATCGGCAGGCACGTATACCGCCTGAATCGAGGTGATGGAACCGGTCTTGGTCGAGGTAATGCGCTCTTGCAGCACGCCCATTTCCAAGGCCAGGGTCGGCTGATAACCCACGGCGGAGGGCATACGGCCCAGCAGCGCGGATACTTCCGTTCCGGCCAGGGTATAACGGTAAATATTGTCGATGAACAATAGCACGTCACGGCCTTCTTCACGGAAGAACTCAGCCATGGTCAAGCCAGTGAGCGCTACACGCAAACGGTTGCCGGGCGGCTCGTTCATCTGACCATACACCAGCGCCACTTTATCCAGCACATTGGACTCTTTCATTTCGTGATAGAAGTCGTTACCTTCACGGGTACGCTCGCCCACACCGGCAAACACCGAGTAACCACTATGTTCGATAGCGATGTTACGGATCAGCTCCATCATGTTCACGGTTTTGCCTACACCCGCACCCCCGAACAAGCCAACTTTACCGCCCTTGGCGAACGGACACACCAGATCAATCACCTTAATGCCGGTTTCCAGCAACTCGGTAGACGCGGCCAGATCTTCAAAGGCCGGGGCTTTGCGGTGAATACCCCAACGCTGCTCTTCGCCAATTGGGCCAGCATCATCAATCGGGCGACCCAACACATCCATGATGCGTCCAAGGGTTTTGGTGCCTACCGGCACCATGATGGCCGCACCCGAGTTGGTCACTGACAGGTCACGGCGCAAGCCATCTGTGGTGCCCATGGCGATGGTGCGCACTACCCCGTTACCGAGCTGCTGCTGCACTTCGAGGGTTAAGCCTGCATCGGTGACCATGAGCGCGTCATAAATCTTGGGCATCGCGTCATGCGGAAATTCCACGTCGACCACGGCGCCAATAATCTGAACTATTTTCCCAGAACTCATTGCTTCATTTCCTCAGACAAAAGATAAAAAACCTGGTACAAGTGGGCACACTACGGTCACCCACCCTGTAAATATCTCTAAACAGCTGCCGCGCCTGCCACAATCTCTGACAACTCTTGCGTAATCGACGCCTGGCGCGCCTTGTTGTAAATCAACTGCAACTCACCAATCATGTCACCGGCATTATCCGAAGCACTCTTCATGGCCACCATGCGCGCCGCCTGCTCCGACGAGAGGTTTTCGACAACACCGTGATACACCAGCGACTCGATATAACGCATCAGCAAGCCGTTGAGCACGTCTTTAGCGTCTGGCTCATAAATGTAATCCCAGTGATGCTTGAGCTGCGCATCGTCGATACCATGAACCGGCAACAACTGCTCGACATTGGGGCGCTGCGTCATGGTGTTTACAAACTCGTTGTACACCACAAACAGGCGATCAATGCGCCCCTGGTCATACGCATCCAGCATCACCTTGACCACACCAATCAAGTCGGATATCTGGGGGGCGTCGCCCACATGCGAAACCTGCGCAACCACATTGCCGCCCAGACGCTTGAAAAACGCATTGCCTTTGCTGCCGATGGTACACAGCTCAATCTTGACGCCCTTGTCATTCCATTCGCGCATGGCGCGCACCGTGGCTTTGAACAGATTGGAATTCAAACCCCCGCACAGACCACGGTCGGAGGAAACGATGATGAAGCCCACGCCCGTCTTGACCTCACGGTCCTGCAAATAAGGATGCTTGTATTCCGGGTGAGCATGCGCCAGATGGCCAATCACATTACGGATCTTTTGGGCATAAGGACGCGCAGCGGCCATGCGCTCTTGCGCCTTGCGCATTTTACTGGCGGCCACCATTTCCATCGCGCGCGTGATCTTCTGCGTGCTTTTAACGCTCTTGATCTTGGTGCGGATTTCTTTGCCTACGGCCATTGCTGTTGCTCCTGCTTGACGATTTACCAGACGCCGCTGGCTTTGAACGCCTTGATCGCGCTACGCATGCCACTGGCGATTTCATCGTTGTAATCACCGCTTTTGTTAATGCGCTCCAGCAAGTCAGCATGGTTAGCGCGCACATAAGCATGCAAGGCTTGCTCAAAATCAACGACCTTATTGCGCTCCACATCATCCAGCAAACCATCTGTGGCAGCGAACAGTGAAATCGCCTGCTCGGCAACGCTCAATGGCGAGTACTGCTTCTGTTTCATCAATTCGGTAACGCGCTGACCACGCTCAATCTGCTTGCGGGTCGTTTCGTCCAGATCCGAGGCGAACTGGGCAAATGCGGCCAGTTCACGGTATTGTGCCAAGTCCAGACGCACACCGCCACCAAGCTTCTTGATGATTTTGGTTTGCGCCGCGCCGCCAACACGAGACACCGACAAACCGGCGTTGATCGCGGGGCGAATACCAGAATTAAACAAGTCCGTTTCAAGGAAGATCTGACCGTCGGTAATAGAGATTACGTTGGTAGGCACGAAGGCTGATACGTCGCCAGCCTGGGTTTCAATGATCGGCAGTGCGGTCAAGGAACCGGTCTTGCCTTTCACGGCACCATTAGTGATCTTTTCAACATGCTCGGCATTGATGCGCGCGGCGCGTTCCAGCAAACGGGAGTGCAGATAGAACACGTCACCCGGATACGCTTCACGGCCAGGCGGACGGCGCAGCAGCAACGACACCTGGCGGTAAGCCCACGCCTGCTTGGTCAAGTCATCATAAACAATCAGGGCATCTTCACCACGGTCACGGAAAAATTCACCCATTGCGCAACCGGCGTAAGGCGCAATAAACTGCATGGCCGCAGAGTCAGACGCAGCAGCAGCGACGACGATGGTGTGAGCCAGTGCGCCGTGCTCTTCGAGCTTGCGCACCACGGCAGCAATGGAAGAGGCCTTTTGACCGATGGCAACGTAGATACACTTTATGCCGGTGGTTTTTTGATTGATGATGGCGTCAATTGCAACCGTTGTCTTGCCGGTCTGGCGGTCACCAATGATCAACTCACGTTGACCACGTCCAATCGGCACCATGGCATCAATCGCCTTCAAGCCGGTTTGCACTGGCTGATTCACGGACTGGCGGCTAATAACACCGGGGGCTACTTTTTCAATGGCTGACATAGCGCTGGCCTTAATTGGGCCTTTGCCATCGATGGGGTTACCCAGCGAATCAACCACGCGACCGAGCAGGCCTTCACCGACCGGCACTTCGAGAATCTTGCCAGTGCACTTGACGCTATCGCCTTCGCTGATGTGCTCGTATTCACCCAGGATCACCGCGCCGACGGAATCACGCTCCAGGTTCAGCGCCATGCCGTAGGTGTTGCCGGGGAACTCAATCATCTCACCCTGCATGACATCAGCCAGGCCGTGAATGCGGACAATGCCGTCGGCAACGCTGACCACCGTACCTTCGGTGCGAGCTTCGGTAACGACTTCGAATTTCTCAATTCGCTTTTTGATCAGTTCACTGATTTCTGTAGCGCTTAATTGCATGTATTTAATCCTCTATAAATCTCTATGCTATAAATCTGATTTGGGCGCAAGTCACGGCATGCGCCTAATGCGCCAAGGCATTCGCCAGCTTGGCAAGCTGCCCTGTGATTGAGCCATCAATTACCAGGTCGCCAGCGCGGATAATCACACCACCCAGCAAGGCCTCATCTACCGTACAGTTCAGGCTGACCTCACGTCCCAGACGCTTCTTCAAAGCAGCGGCGATCCTGGCTTGCTGTTCATTGCCGACAGGAAACGCAGAGACAACATCGGCCGTGATGGTGCGCTCGGCTTCTGCACGATAAAGCTCATACTGAGCGGCGATTTCCGGCAATAGGCCCAAACGACGGTTTTCGATCAACACCTTGATAAAGTTTTTCGCTTCAGCAGAAAACCCGGCGCCGCCTACGTCCAGGATTAAGCTTTGTATCTGCTCTTTGCGCACGCGCGGGTGGCTGATCAAGCGCTGCACTTGAGGATCGGCAACCACGGTCGCCGCCAATTGCAAGGTATTAGACCAAGCGCGTAATGCGCCTTTATCCCGCGCCAAGTCAAAAACGGCCTGGGCGTAGGGACGGGCAACGGTAGTTTTTTCAGCCATGGCTAGATCTGCGCAATTACATCGTTAAGCACATCATTGTGCGACTTGGCGTCGATTTCACGCTTCAGAATCCGAGACGCACCGGCAAGAGCCACTGCGCTCACCTGGCCACGCAACTGTTCCCTGGCGCGATTTACTTCACGCTCAATCTCAGCTTGCGCCGCTGTCACCAACCGCTCGCCTTCAACGCGCGCATTGGTACGGGCTTCTTCCACCATTGCACCGGCGCGTTTTTCGGCCTGAGCAACAATCTCAACAGCCGTTGCTTTAGCAGTTTTCAGATCTTCCTTGGCACGCTTTTCGGCAAGCTCCAACTCGTGTTTGCCACGCTCGCCGGCGGCCAGGCCATCGGCAATAAGTTTCTTGCGCTCATCCAGCGCGTGCATGATGGGGGGCCACACATACTTCATGCAGAACCAGACAAACACGAAAAACGTGATGGACTGCCCGATCAGGGTAGCATTGATATTCATGTCAGAACCTTTTTACGGTAAGTGCCAATCTTCGTTCCGAATTGGAACAGCTTAGCCAGCCACTGCAAACAGCACGTACATGGCCAGACCCACGGCAATCATCGGCACGGCGTCAACCAGTCCCATGACAATAAAAAACTGGGTGCGCAGCATCGGGATTAACTCAGGCTGACGGGCGGCGCCTTCCAGAAAGCGGCCACCTAGAATGCCGATACCGATCGAGGCGCCGAGCGCGCCCAGACCCATCATCAGGGCACCGGCGATATACAGTACAGCTTGCGTCATTTCCATTTGATATTCCTCATAAAGTTAAAGTGGTTAAAATTAAAATGTTGTAATTAATGGTGCTCTTGGTGCGCCATGTCCAGGTAGACGATGGTCAGGGTCATGAAAATGAACGCCTGCAGCGTCACAATAAGGATGTGAAACACCGCCCAACTCCACTGCAGCACACCACCGAACAGGCCGACACCAATCCCGCCGCCGAACATCAGCGCGATCAGGATAAAGATCATTTCGCCTGCATACATGTTGCCAAAAAGACGCAGCGCCAAGGATACTGGTTTGGCGATCAGGTTGACACCCTCCAGGAAGATATTGGCAGGCAAACCAAACTTGCCGAACGGCTGCAGGGTCAGCTCACCCACAAAACCGCCGATACCCTTCATTTTGATGCTGTAGTAAATCACCAGGAAGAAGACTGAGATGGCCAGACCGAAAGTGGTGTTCGGGTCAGTAGTCGGCACCACCTTGAAGAACGGTAGCCCGGCCATGTGCGCGAGCTGGGGTATCCAGTCGATCGGGACCAGATCCATCAAATTCATCAACAGTATCCAGGCAAAAATCGTCAGCGCCAACGGCGCCACCAGCGGGTTCCTACCGGAAAAAGAACCGCGCACGCTGGTGTCGATGAACTCGACTATCCATTCGGCGAAGTTCTGCAGACCACCCGGGGCACCCGTGTTGGCGCGCTTTGCCGCCGTGTGGAACAGTAACAGGAACATCACCCCCAGCACCAGCGACACCCCCAGGGTGTCAAGGTTGACCGCCCAGAACCCCATCTCCTTGGCTTCCTGTGCGCTATGGGCAACGCCCCAGCTACCGTCCGGCAATTTGCCATAGGTGAGGTTTTGCAGGTGATGCTTGATGTACTCAGAAGATGTGAGTGTTTCAGTCGACATACGGACTCTTAATATAATTTTATAGTCATAATATAATTTAGCCTTTAACTCGTCCGGCTCCGCCAACTGCAACGGCGACCAGCCAGGCACATTGTCCCAGCACGAAGCCCGCCACCACCGCGAACGGATCCAGTTTCAGCGGCCCCATGCCCAGCGCCAGCAGCACTCCCGCCAGGAGCAGGCGCTCGAAGCCAGTGCGGTAAATCAGGCGCAAATCCTGCTGCGCATTGACACCTGCACGGGGGTCGCTTCCGGCATCCTCGGCAACTGCTCCTTGCGTTGCTCTACCTCCTGCATCCATGCAGTCGTGCCTCTGGCGACACTTGTGCATCCCTGCACGGTGCATCCGCCACAGCAGTAAACCGGCATTCAGCATGGCTATCAAACCACCGTACAGTGTCGCCAATGCCGCGCTGCGGCCACCAAAAAAGCCATAGGCCAGCAACCCACCAAACAACACCACAGCAGCCTGCAGTAACAAGATTCGTCGAGCAGGGAATTTCGGCTTTTCAGCCGACGGAAAAGCTGTGCGCATCCAGACCACTGACGCAAACATCCGCGTTATTCCACTTAATCCACCCGCTCAACATCTTGCACACCCCAAGGATATCCAGCGCGAATCCCACGACGACCCTTGCCGCCATGCGAACCCCAACACCCGGCTCCATAAAACTACGGGCGATGCCGTTTTTTCATGCGCATGCAGCATCAGGCAACACCAGAACAAATCGGTAAAAAGACGCGCGGCATTTTAACACTACACTCGGAGCTACTACAACCCTAAGTAGTGAAAAAACGCGACTTTTTGTCGCTTCCGGCATCCCTGCACGGCGAGATTACCCACTCTAAATAGGGCGGGCTTATTTGATGTGCTCTAAAATGCCATCCAGCTCGTCGAGGCTGTTGTAATGGATCACCAACTTGCCCTTGCCGCGCAGAGTGTACTGTATATCGACCTTCGCGCCTATTTTTGTCGACAAATTTTCCTGTAGATTGCGGATATTGGGGTCTGGCGCGGTTTTTAGCTTGTCCGGTGCGGTACTCCCTGGTGCCGTTTGCTGCATGCGGCGCACTAATTGCTCAGTTTCACGCACTGAGAGCTTTTGCGCCACCACTTGCCGCGCCGCCGTACTTTGGATGGCGCCTTCCAGTCCAAGCAGGGCGCGGGCATGGCCCATTTCCAGGTCGCCACGTTCGACCATACGCTTTACGTCTTCGGCCAGACCCAGCAGCCGCAGCAGGTTGGTGACGGCGGCGCGCGAGCGACCTACGGCGTCGGCGGCATCCTGGTGGGTCATTTGAAATTCGTCAATCAGCCGTTGCAGTGCGTTGGCCTCTTCCATGGGGCTGAGGTTTTCACGCTGAATGTTTTCGATGAGCGCCATGGCGATGGCGGCAGCGTCAGGCACGTCACGCACAATGGCGGGGATATCCTGCAAGCCCGCCAGCTGGGCGGCCCGCCAGCGGCGCTCGCCGGCAATGATCTCATAGCGCCTTGGCGCTAGAGTTGTACCATGCCCCGGCGTGGAGGGCAGCAGTCGCACCACAATAGGCTGCACTACACCCTGAGCGCGGATGGAGCTGGCGAGATCTTCCAGACTTTCGGTGCGCATGTCGATACGCGGCTGGTATTTGCCGCGCTGGATCAGGTCTACTGGCAACTGGCGCAACTCGTCCCCCCGTGCTTCGGGGGCGGTAAGCGAGGACGATATATCGCCAAGCAGGGCGCCTAACCCTCTGCCCAGGCTGCGTTTTTTGATGGTCATTGCAATACCCTGAATTTAACTCTGTGTGATGTTACGTGCCGCGCCGTCCATGAAAAGCACGAAAGGTGGGGGGAAATTGGCTCTATATGCACTCGCCTGCCAACGCTATACATTCAAGCACTGGCAAGCGCTTCGCGCCGCAGCATTTCGCCGGCTAACGCCAGGTATGCCAGTGCGCCGCGTGAAGTTTTATCATATAACAATACCGGCAAGCCATGGCTGGGCGCTTCGGCGAGGCGCACGTTGCGCGGAATCACGGTGCGGTAGAGGGTGTCGCCAAAATGCTGGGTGAGCTGCTCCGATACTTCGTTGGCGAGATTGTTGCGCGGGTCATACATGGTGCGCAGCAGGCCTTCGACCTTGAGCTGCGGATTGAGTGTGGCGCGAATCTGCTCAATGGTTTCGAGCAGCGCCGAGAGCCCTTCCAGCGCGTAATATTCGCACTGCATGGGGATTATCACCGAGCGCGCTGCCACCAGCGCGTTGACGGTGAGCATACTCAGCGACGGCGGACAATCAATCAGGATGTAATCATAGTCCGCCTGCACCGATTCCAGAGCCTGACGCAGCCGTTGTTCACGCTGCGGCAATGTCATGAGCTGCACTTCTGCTGCGGTAAGGTCGCCATTAGACGGCACCAGGGCGTAGCCGGCATGGGGCGTGGTAACGGTGACGGCCGCCATATCGCGCTCGCCCAGCAGCAGGTCGTAACTGGAATAGCTTAAGGTTTTCTTATCAACGCCGCTGCCCATGGTGGCGTTGCCTTGCGGGTCAAGATCCACCAACAGCACGCGGCGCTTGGTCGCCGCCAGGGACGCAGCGAGGTTGACGCTGGTGGTGGTTTTGCCAACCCCGCCTTTCTGATTTGCTATTGCGATAATTTTACCCATGCGCATCATCCTGAAAGCCGTGATTGGAAGCTACTACGAATGGCTAACGCGATCATTCTACGCCTGTAATGCAACGCGCACCACATGCCGTTGCGCATCCAGCCCCGGCACCTGCAAAACCGCCACACCCTGCACCACAAAACCCGGCGGCACGCCTGCCAGTTCTGCGGCAGGGTATTCGCCCTTCATCGCCAACATGACCCCATCGGGCTTGCACAAACGGCCAGTGGCGACGAGCATGGCCGATAATTCGGAAAACGCCCGCGAAATGACGCTATCGAACAGAACTTCTGGGCGATAATCCTCGATCCTGCAAGACTCTACGTTGACGTTAGCCAACCCCAATTCAATACAGGACTGGGTGATGAAGCGGGTTTTTTTGCGATTGCTGTCGAGCAGCACAAACTGCCACTCCGGTCTGGCCAACGCCAGGGGAATGCCGGGCAAGCCCGCGCCGCTGCCCACATCCAGCACGCGCGACCCACGCAGGTGCTGCGCCACGGACAGGCTGTCGAGCAGATGGCGCGTCACCATCTCGGTGGGATCGCGCACCGCCGTGAGGTTATAGACGCGGTTCCATTTGGCCAGCAAGCCCACATAGGCCAGCAACTTCTCCTGTACGGCGGCAGACAACGGCTCGCCCATCTGTTCCAGGCCACGCGCCAAGGTTGCAACCAGCGGGGTATCTGGAGAAGTGCGGGAAGGGCTTGTCATGGGTAATGGGAAACAATATGATTGAAAGGGATGTCGTGCCGGGGAGTTTAGCACAGGCCATCACCCAGCAAGAACCCTGGCTGCTCATCAGTTGATGGCCGAGGTTTTAATATCGTTGAGTAAATGGCAATGAAATCCCGATAGGGGTAGGGAAGAGCATCCACCCTCCCATCCCTCCGAACCGCACGTGCGGTTTCCCCAAGCCGTTGACTTAATCTGTTGATTCAGGCCAGTTAATGGACGTATGATGCACTTGTTCTCTGGCTTTTTCAATTTGGATCATGCAGAAAAAATCTTCCATAGCTTCTACGG
>JANOOA010000261.1:0-10191 GCA_031421115.1 Gammaproteobacteria bacterium
CCTCTGACCGGCGCGGCGAATTTATCATTCGATGTTGACTACGCTGCCATATCGCAATTCGGTAGTCCGTTCAGTGTTAATGCATTGACGCAGGATGGTTATGCCACAGGTCGTCTCAGCGGCATAGATATTGGTGATACCGGTGTTGTGCAGTCACGCTACACCAATGGCCAGTCGCGTGCGTTGGGCCAAGTGGCACTGGCAAATTTCAGCAATGCACAAGGTTTGCGGCAATTGGGTGCGACGGCATGGGCTGAAACTTTTGATTCGGGCGCGGCGTTAGTGGGTCAGCCGGGCACAGGAAGTGCCGGCCTGGTGCAGTCGGGCGCATTGGAAGGATCGAATGTTGATTTGACCGAGCAATTGGTGCTGATGATTACCGCGCAACGTAATTTTCAGGCGAATGCGCAGGTGATTAGCACCGCCGATGCCGTAACACAAACCATCATTAATATTCGTTAAGCAGCATTGGCGTAGGCGAGGCAGTATATGGATCGTATGTTGTATGTGGCAATGTCGGGTGCGAAGCAGATTATGCTGGCGCAGGCCGTCAACAATAATAATCTGGCGAATGTCAGCACGGCGGGGTTTCGCGCTGATCTCGACGCATTTCGTAGCATGCCCGTGTTTGGTCCAGGATATCCCAGCCGTGTGTATACCGTGACAGAACGCCCGGGCACCGATATGTCAGCTGGGGCGCTCACGACCACGGGCCGCGAATTGGATGTAGCGGTGAATGGCCAGGGATGGATCGCCGTGCAAGCCCCGGATGGCAGTGAGGCCTATACACGTGCAGGTGATTTACGCGTCTCGGTAAATGGTCAATTGGAAACCGGTGCAGGGCATCCGGTCATGGGTAATGGTGGCCCGATTGCCGTGCCGCCATTTGAGAAAATTGAAATTGGTTCAGACGGCACGATTTCAATTTTACCGATCGGTCAGGCGCCCAGTGCCTTGGCGGTCGTTGACAGAATCAAGCTGGTTAATCCCTTACAGCGTGATATGGAAAAAGGCGTGGACGGTTTAATGCGTGTTAAGGGCGCCATCAATGGAAATGTAGCGCCGGACGCTACGGTGAGTCTGGCAGGCGGCGTGCTGGAGTCGAGTAATGTTAATGCGGTTGAGGCGATGGTGAAAATGATTGAACTGAGCCGACATTATGAAACGCAGATCAAGATGATGCGGGTTGCGCAGGAAAATGATGTGGCAGCTACACAAATGATGAGAATTAGTTAGTTTTGAAAAACCAACAAAAAAGCAGAGGAATATTAATATGAACCCCGCATTATGGATTGCTAAAACTGGACTGGATGCACAGCAGACACGCATGGCCGTGATTTCAAACAATCTGGCCAACGTGAATACCACCGGATTCAAGCAGGGCAGGGCGGTGTTTGAAGATTTATTTTATCAGAACATTCGCCAGGTGGGTTCGCAAACATCACAGGATACCGTTCATCCTTCCGGCTTAATGCTTGGCACCGGTGTGCGTACGGTAGCTACCGAAAAATTATTTACCCAGGGAAATGTGGTGCAAACCGGCAATACGCTGGATGTCGCCATTCAGGGGCGCGGATTTTTTCAGGTGTTGCTGCCCGACGGTGGTTTGGCGTACAGCCGTGACGGCTCGTTTCAAGTCAATTCGCAAGGGCAAGTGGTGACGGCCAATGGCTATGTGGTGCAGCCCGCTATCAGCATTCCCGACAGCGCACAAAGTATCAGCATCGGTAGCGATGGTACGGTCGGGGTGCGCCTGCCGGGTTCGCCGGCGCCAACGCAGGTAGGCTCGTTGCAATTGGCAGATTTTATCAATCCGGTAGGTTTGCAGGCCATGGGGCAGAATCTCTACCTGGAATCAGCGGCGAGTGGTTCTCCGCAGGCGGGTAATCCCGGCACCTCAGGCCTGGGGACGCTGGCGCAGGGTTCGGTGGAAAGTTCAAACGTCAATATTGTCGCCGAGCTGGTGGGCATGATTGAAGCACAGCGTGCCTATGAAATGAATTCCAAGGCGATTGCGGCGGCTGATCAAATGCTGAAATACGTGACCAATAATCTGTAAAGGTCACCTGTGAAGAGTTTGGCAGATATCTTGCATGTTTTCTTGTGGCAACGGTTTTTGGTGAGTCGAGGAATAAATGAATGGTAGTCATCAACACACATCAAACCATTAAAAAAATGGCGCTAGTGATTGGGCTGGTAATGTTATCCGGCTGTGCAGCCACGCCGATGAAGAGCGACCCTGCCTTTGTGCCCGCCCGCCCGGTAGCACCTGCACCTGCCATGAAAAGCCACGGTGCCATCTATCAAGTCGGATATGGCCTGTCCTTGTTTGAAGACCTTAAAGCACGCCGGGTCGGCGATATTCTGACGGTGGTGCTGGTGGAAAAGACCGATGCCAGCAAAAAGGCTGGCACCACATCGAATAAAAAAACTGCGGTAGATATTGCCGCCCCGGTGATTTTTGGTTCCCCCGTGCAATTTAATGCTACGGGTTTACTTCCCCTCGCAAGTAATGTTGGAAATAGTTTAAGCGCGGGTTTGAATTCAAACCAGAATTTTTCCGGTGAAGGTGACAGCAATCAAAGCAATAGCCTGAGTGGCCGTATTACCGTCACGGTAGCCGAAGTCTTGCTGAATGGCAACATGCTGGTACGCGGTGAAAAAATGCTGGCGATTAATCAAGGCAATGAATATGTGCGATTCTCTGGCATCGTCCGTCCGCTTGATATTCAGCGTGATAATACCGTGCTGTCAACGCTGGTCGCAGACACGAAAATAAGCTATGCCGGAGAAGGTGCGCTTGCTGATGCAAACACCTCGGGTTGGCTGGCGCGCTTTTTTAATAGTGCATGGTGGCCTTTTTAATGGCTCGTATTCAGTATAAATAAATAGTGAAACCAATATGAGACATATAAAAATACTTATACATGTTTTTATGTTGATGTTATTTACTGGCGTGACATATGCGGAGCGCATCAAAGATGTCGCCACCGTCGATGGCGTGAGAATAAATCAACTGGTGGGTTATGGTCTGGTAGTGGGGCTGGATGGCAGTGGCGACCAGACTACCCAGGCACCGTTTACGGTGCAAAGCATGAAAAGCATGCTTGCCCAGTTCGGCATAGTCTTGCCGCCCAATGTAAATCCGCAGTTGAAAAATGTCGCCGCTGTGGCTATTCATGCTGAATTACCCGCGTTTGCCAAACCAGGTCAGAGCATAGACATCACCGTTTCATCGATCGGCAATGCCAAGAGTCTGCGCGGTGGCAGTTTACTGATGACGCCGCTCAAAGGCGCAGATGGTGAGGTGTATGCGATTGCCCAAGGCAATCTCGCCGTCGGTGGTTTGGGTGTGTCTGGCAGTGACGGTTCAAAGATCACTATAAATATTCCCAGCGTGGGACGCATTCCCAATGGCGCAACCATCGAACGTGCGTCACCCACCTCATTTGGTGAGATGGATGCGTTAGTCTTCAATCTGCATACCTCGGATTTCACAACTGCCAAACGCTTGGCGGACACCATTAATGCCACGATAGGTGCAGGCACAGCGCAAGCATTGGATGCGGCATCCATCAGAGTCAGCGCACCGCAGGATCAATCGCAACGTGTCTCATTTATTTCAGTGCTGGAAAATCTTACCCTTGAGCCGGGCGAGGCCGCCGCAAAGGTCATTATTAATTCCCGTACTGGCACGGTAGTGATTGGTCGGCATGTACGCGTCATGCCTGCGGCAGTGTCCCACGGCAGCCTGGTGGTCACCATTTCTGAAAGAGCCCGTGTCAGCCAGCCCGCAGCACTTTCTGGAGGGAGTACGGTTACCATACCTACCACTGATATTCAGGTTACAGAAGAAAATCGCCGCATGTTTTTATTTGATCCGGGTGTGTCACTGGATGAAATTGTGCGCGCAGTAAATCAAGTAGGCGCCGCGCCCGGTGATCTGGTGGCGATTCTTCAGGCACTGAAAGAATCCGGTGCATTACGTGCCGAACTTATTGTGATTTAAGATGATATCTAACCCCATTATTTATACCGACCTGCAGAGCCTGACGAAGTTGCGCGCCCAGGCACAGCAAAACTCGCCCGACGCGTTACGGGCAGTAGCCAAACAGTTCGAGGGCTTGCTCATGCAAATGATGCTGAAAAGCATGCGCGATGCAAGCATGGGTGATGGTTTAATGGATAGTGAGCAGACCGATTTTTATCAAGGCATGTATGATCAGCAATTATCTCTAACCCTTGCTCAGGGACGGGGGCTGGGTCTGGCAAATCTGCTTATCAAACAACTGGGCGGTGACCTTGCCAGCACGACTAATAAAGAGCGCCAGCCAAGTGTGACAAATGCCCCATTCCCTTTTCCGGCAACGCTGCCGCTTGCAAATCCACCGATGGTCTCGCCACTGGTTTCTAACAATAATCACTCTCAACCGTTATTTACATCACCTGCAGAGTTTGTAAAGTCACTGTGGCCACTTGCCCAGCACACCGGAAAAGTATTAGGCGTAGCACCTCAGGCTATTCTGGCGCAGGCAGCACTTGAAACAGGTTGGGGGAAAGCGATCATGCAACGCCCTGATGGCCGCAGCACCCACAATCTCTTTGGCATTAAAGCAGATAATCGTTGGGAGGGTGAGCGGGTCGTTATGCCTACACTGGAATACACTTATGGCAAAGCCGGAAAACGCAACGAGTTATTTCGTGCTTATGATTCCTATGCCGCAAGCTTTGCTGATTATGCAAATTTTTTGCGTTCCAATCCGCGTTATAGCCAGGCGCTTTTGTCGGGTGGAAATCCTGAGTTGTTTACGCAGGCCTTGCATGCGGCAGGCTATGCCACGGATCCGGATTATAACGTCAAAATAAACAATATAATTAATAGCCCTGCAATTGTTGCAAGACTGAAACAATTGCCACTACAGGGTCAAGCTGAGGTGGCATATGGCGGGTGATGTATTAGGCATAGGTATCTCAGGGTTGCTGGCGTATCAACGCGCGCTGGCCACGGTGGGGCATAATATTACTAATGTGAACACTGAAGGCTATAGTCGTCAGCGTGTAGAGATGGGTACGCGGCCACCTGCATTTTCCGGGAATGGGTATGTTGGCACCGGCGTCAACGTAGAGAGTGTGCGGCGCGTGTATGATAATTTTCTGGCATCGCAAGTACGCAACAGCACCGCCTCCTTTGGCCAGAGCGATTACTTCCACACCCTGTCCAGCCGCATTGATAATCTTATGGCAGATCCTCAAGCAGGGCTAACCCCAGCGTTGCAGAGTTTTTTTAACGGAGTGCAAGGCGTTTCAAATGATCCCAGCTCGATCGCCGCCCGCCAGGTATTATTGAGTGAAGCATCCTCACTGGTCGAGCGATTTAAATCACTCGACACGCGATTTACTGAGATGAACAGTTCGATCAATATAGAAATTTCAAATATCGTCGCAGATATTAATAGCCTTGCGCAAGGTATTGCCAGTGCCAATCAGGATATTGTCCTTGCGGCAGGCTCTAGCGCGGGAAATATTCCGAATGATTTGCTGGATAAACGCGATGCTTTGATTGTAGAGATGTCAAAGCGCATCGCTGTGACAACAGTGCCACAGGATGATGGATCTGTAAATATTTTTATAGGTAACGGACAAGCGATCGTCTCAGGTTTTCGTGCCCAATCCTTGAGCACAATACAAAATCAATTTGACCCAACACGTCTCGACGTGGGGTATAAAATGGGAAATAGTGCCGTCAATATTACCGATCAGTTAAGTGGCGGTAAATTAGGTGGAGTGCTGGATTTCAGGAAAAATAATCTGGACGAAGCTAGAAAATTATTAGGCCGTGTGGCGCTAGGGTTGGCCGATACTTTTAATGCGCAACATAACCTGGGTCAGGATCTCAACGGCCAGCTGGGTGGAGACTTTTTCAAGGTGCCTGCCCTCCAGGTGCAACCCAGAGTGTTGAATAGTGGCACGGGCCTGATAGCTGCGTCATTGGTAAATCCAGGCGCCATCACCACCAGCGATTACCGGTTAACCTACAACGGCGCAAACGCCTATACCCTGCAACGGCTTTCAGATAGCCAGACATTCGCCATTAACACGGGTGGTACATCGCCTTATACCACGGAAGAGTTTGATGGATTTTCCATGAGCATTACGGCAGGCGCCGCCGTTAATGACAGTTTTCTCATCCGGCCCACCTACACGGCAGCGCAGAACATCGGCCTGACGATTACTGATGCAAAAGCGATTGCGGCGGCGGCGCCGATGCGCACATCGGCGGCACTCACAAACGCGGGGGCAGGGGTTATTAACTCAGGCGTAGTTAACTCACCTGATAATCGTGTCAGCCTGCAGTTTACATCCGCTACAACGTATGATGTTGTGGATGAAACGACCGGGGCCTCGTTAGCGAAAAACCTGACCTATACCTCCGGCAGCAATATTCCGTTTAATGGGTGGACAATACAAATCAGCGGGATTGTTGCGACGGGGGATAAATTTTACGTTGATAAAACAGTAACCACCGCTGATACAGCGAACGCAGGTGCAGGTGCCATAAGCCCTGCTATCGTGAGTCCGCCTGATCCTAACCTGCGTGATACCGTTACTATTACTTTCAACAATCCGCCCACGACATTTAATGTGGCGGGTGCGACCACGGGCAGTCCTGTTGCTACCATACCCTATGTGAGTGGCCAGCCGATCAGTTTCAATGGCTGGACAGTTAAAGTGACCGGCACACCTGCCGCAGGTGATGTGTTCAGGGTGGGGGCAAATACCAACGGCGTGAGTGATAATCGCAATGCCTTATTATTGGCGCAACTCCAAACCCAACGCACATTGGATAATGGCACAGCCACATACCAGGATGCGTATGGTCAGTTGGTGGCAAAGGTCGGCACGCAAACCCGTCAGGCAGAAATGACCCGCAATGCCCAAGAGGTATTAAAAAACCAGGCAATTGAATCCCGTGATTCGTTGTCAGGCGTAAACCTTGATGAAGAAGCCGCCGATCTGGTACGTTTGCAGCAAGCCTATCAGGCCGCCGCGCAAGTGATTTCCGTAAGCGATACTTTATTTCAGGCACTGCTTGGCGCAGTAAGAAGGTAATTAAGGTAATTGAGGAGCGCTCCTATGCGTATTTCTACAAACCAATTGCAACAGCAGGGCATCAACTCCATGCTCGAGCAGCAGGGTAAGCTCAGCAAAACCCAGTTACAGGTTGCGACAGGGCGGCGTATTTTAACGCCAGCCGATGATCCGGCCGCAGCTTCACAGGTATTAGGGCTGACCCAGCAAAAAGAAGTGATAGGGCAATATCAAGCCAATGCCGATGCGGCACGCGCACGGCTTTCTTTGGAAGAGAGCGCGTTGGTAGGTGTGGGTGATCTTCTGCAGCGTGTTCGAGAGTTAGCGGTGCAGGCTAACAATGCGCCGTTGAGTAATAGTGATCGTGCCTCCATTGCTCAAGAGATTCGGCAACGCCTCGATGAGCTGCTGAGTTTATCAAACACAAAAGATAGCAATAATGAATATTTATTCGCGGGCTATCAAGGTCTCACCCAGGCCTTTACCCCCAATGCAGCAGGAAGCTTTGATTATAGTGGCGATGAAGGGCAGCGTTATCTACAAATAGGTTCCAATCGTCAAGTAGCGGTCGGTGATTCTGGCACTTCAGTATTTCGCGCTATTCGTAATGGCAATGGGACTTTCACAACCCAGGAAAATGTTGCCAATACTGGCACGGGGATTATTAACCCGGGCACGGTATCCGGCACGTTCGTGCCGGATACCTATACATTGGCCTTCATACAGGTGTTACCCACGGATCCTATTACCTACACAGCCACAGGCGTGACGAGTGGCCTGGTTGCGTCTGGCAACTATACCAGTGGCAGCAGCATTAGCTTCAATGGTGTGCAGGCCAGCGTAACTGGAACACCGGCAAATGGAGACAACTTTAGTGTTACCCCCAGCGCAAATCAGGATATATTTACCACCGTGCAAAATTTTGCGCGGGGATTAGAAACAGCTATCGGCACCCCGGCAAGCCAGGCACATTTCAACAACACCATGAATCGCACGCTGATAAATCTGGATCGTTCGCTGGATAATGTGATTGATATCAGAGCCAGGGTAGGCTCGCGGCTTAATGCTGTTGATGCACAAAAAGATTTCAATGATTCATTCAAGTTGCAATTGCAGGAAACACTTTCAAATCTTCAGGATCTTGACTACGCAGAGGCGGTGAGCCGCCTCAATTTGCAAATCACCGGCTTACAGGCAGCGCAGCAGTCTTTTGTGAAGATCCAAGGCTTGTCATTGTTTAACTTTTTGCGTTAGCCATAATGCTAAATCCCTCAGTCCCCCTTTTTCAAAGAGGGAGGACGTGCTGTTATTCCAATTCTATTTCAAAAAATGCATTATTACCCCCTCGCCCCGCAAGCGGGGTGAGGGGGATAAAGTTATTCGCTGATTGAATTAAAAATGGAATTACCTATGGGCGATGCAGATTATCCTCTGCGCTGGAAGAGGATCAAGGCGGCTTTCTCGCGCGGTTTACCTCACGGTGAGCGCCGCTCGGCCAGCCGGATTGCCAAAGGTGAGCAAGCGTAGCGTGCGCTATGCGCACGATTTACCCGTAATGGCAGCACCCACCGCATTGATGGGAAACACCCACGCCCATGCATTCCCTCCATTTCGTCGTATGTCACACCCACATCCGTTTGTGCGCACAGCGCACGCCGTGTGGCAGCATGTGACCGTTGGAGTTGTTGACAACGGCTGAGAATGTTGGCATAATCTCCAACATGAAAGCTGTTGAACTCATTTTCACACGCATCGCCTACTCTGAATGGGCATTCGCGGAATTGGTGCTGTGGCGTCTTCAAAAGCCAGTCGAAGGATCGTTACACAGGTTCAAGTACAGGCTGGCGTATGTCGTGCGTGGAGAATGCGTTTTGCGCTACGACAACGAAGTTGGGAAGGGCGATCACTGGCATTTCGGTAGAAAGGAAGGCGCCTACGTGTTCACGACACCGCAGCAACTGGCCGCCGATTTCCAGAATGACATAGCGAGGTGGAACCATGAAAACCGTAACCCTTGATGTACGGATGCCTACCGATTCGATGGCGGATTTTGCACGTGCCTGGAAGACAGGCAAGCCGCAGAAGTCTGCACACATCAGCTTCGCTACCCCGGAATTGCTTTGGCGGGTGCTAACCCAAAAACGGTGGGAACTGCTTAAGGCGCTCTGCGGGGCAGGTCCGGTGTCAATCCGCGAAGCTGCGCGCCGTGCCGGGCGCGATGTTAAGGCCGTCCACGGCGATGTTACTGCGCTCCTTAACGCTGGCATCCTTGACCGCACGGAAGACGGACGCATCGTTTTCCCATTCGACGCCGTGAAAGTCGAGTTCCTGTTACAGGCTGCATAGCAAGCGTAGCGTGCGTTATGCGCACGATTTACCCGTAATGGCAGCACCCACCGCATGGATGGGAAGCACCCGCGCCTATGCATTCCCTCCATTTCGACGTATGTCACACCCACGCCCGTTCGTGCGCACAGCGCGCACTACACTTGCGTGTGAAAAATTCGTTCAAAACAAAGATTTCTCCCTTTGGTCGAAATGACAGAGGGTTGTCATTTCGACCAAAGGGAGAAATCCTGAAGTGGTCAGCAAGCGTAGCGTGCGCTATGCGCACGATTTACCCGCAATGACAACACCCACCGCATTGATGGGAAGCACCCGCGCCTATGCATTCCCTCCATTTCGACGTATGTCACACCCACACCCGTTCGTGCGCACAGCGCACGCTACGCTTGCTTTTTGCGTTAGCCATAATTAAATCTCTTCGGGGTTGATTCCCGCAGCTTGCTGCGTTTATTGTCATCCCGAGCGTAGCGTGCGCTATGCGCACGATTTACCCGCAATGACAACACTCACCGCATCGATGGGAAACACCCGCGCCCATGTATCCCCTCCATTTCGTCGTATGTCACACCCACACCCGTTCGTGCGCACAGCGCACGCTACACTTGCTGCGCTCCCCCCATCCACGAATTCTGTGGGGCGGGTCGGTAATATTAGACTTATTCTAATATTTAACACCCTAGCCATTTTCTTTGTAATTTCCCTAAAGTTCACTTTCTCACCAGCCGATACCCCTGTTGGAAGCGGTGAATATTTCGA
>JANOOA010000262.1:0-1878 GCA_031421115.1 Gammaproteobacteria bacterium
TTGCCAAAGCCCACGTCACCGCACACCAGGCGATCCATGGGTTTACCGGACACCATGTCTTTCAATACATCGTGAATGGCGGTCTGTTGATCGGGTGTTTCTTCAAAAGGAAAGCCTGCGGCAAAGGCCCGATATTGTTCGTCAGGTGCAGCAAAGGCGTGGCCGGTGCGTGCCGCGCGGCGTGCATATATATCCAGTAATTCAGCAGCGACATCGCACACCCGTTCAGCGGCTTTACGCCGTGCGCGCTGCCATTGTTCGCCACCCAGGCGATGCAGCGGTGCGTTTTCCGGCGCGGCGCCCGTGTAGCGGCTAATCAAATGCAATGATGATACGGGTACATAGAGCTTGTCACCCCCGGCATATTCCAACGCGAGAAACTCGGTGTCGCCCTTTTGTATATTAGGGTCATGGCTGTTCAGCACACCCAGTTTCAGGGTTTGCAGGCCAAGGTAACGGCCTACACCGTGCTCTTCATGTACCACCGGCGCACCAATATGCAGTTCGGCGAGATTGTGCACCAGTGCGTCTGCATCGCGGCTCCCGCGTGCCTTGCGCCGCCGCCGTTGCATGACCTGGTCACCGAAGATTTGTGATTCAGCGATCACTGCGATACGGGGTTCATCAATGAGCAGGCCATGTTCGAGTGGCATCACCGTGACGCCTAATGTGCCACTGCTGTTTAAAAATGCCTGCCAATTGTCAAAGGTTGTGGGGTGAAAATCGCACCCCTTGAGCAGCTCAATGATAGTCTCGCGACGCCCCGCTGTTTCTGCGGCAAACAGGATGCGGCCTTGAGATTGTTTCTGGAATCGATTGATGAATTCAATCAATGGCGCGGAAGGGTGGGGTGCGCGTGGCACGAGTGTGAGCGTGGGCGTGGTGTGCGTGCCGTAGTTATAAGCCCCCACACGTTCAGCGCCAATATCTCCTTTGCGACCGCGTTGCAAGGTTACACGCGGGAAATGCTGATTTATTGACGCGAAAACTTCATTGGCCTGGAGAAAAATTTTAGCTGGCGGCAACAGTGGCCGTTCAAGATCATGGCGACGTTGCTCGTGACGTTCAGTAATTTCATTCCAGAAATCGGTGGCCGCCTGCTCTACGCCTTCTGCAACCATCACCAGGCAGGTCGACGGTAAATAATCATATAACGTCTGTGTGTCGTTAAAGAACAATGGCAGATAATATTCGATGCCCGCCGGAGTAATGCCGTTGCTGACATCACGATAGATCATGCTTTTTTGCGGATCACCTTCGAAACAGGTACGGTAGGCTTGGCGGAAGCGGGTGATCGCATCTTTGTTGAGGGGAAACTCGCGTGCTGGCATCAGCCGAATGCGTTCGATGTTTTCTACAGAGCGCTGGGTTTCCGGATCAAACGTGCGGATGCTGTCGATTTCATTGTCCAGAAGGTCAATGCGATAGGGCAGGTTACTGCCCATGGGATACAGATCCAGCAAGCTGCCACGCACCGCAAACTCACCGTGCTCCATCACTTGCGCCACGCACTGGTAGCCTGCGGATTCAAGGCGTTTGCGCAATTGATCAATATCAAGCTGCTGCCCTTTGTCCAGCAGCAGGCTGTTGCCTTCCAGATAGTTGCGCGGTGGCAGGCGGTGCATTAAGGTGGAGATCGGCACGATCACAATGCCGCGTTGTAACATCGGCAATTGATACAAGGTGGCGAGGCGTTGCGAAATAATATCCTGATGCGGAGAAAAGTTGTCGTAAGGCAAGGTTTCCCAGTCCGGGAAGGTGAGTACCGGCAAATCATTTTGACCGGTATTATCCTGCGCGGCGGCCGCTCCCGGCATCCTGCCTCCCGCAGCACTGGCAGAACCCTTCGCTTGCGCTCTTCCCTGTGCGGCGTAAAAG
>JANOOA010000263.1:0-14190 GCA_031421115.1 Gammaproteobacteria bacterium
GCAGAAGGCGCGCGCACCAGCGTATGGGCAAACCGTTATAACCCGTCATTGCAGGCCTGGGGTACAGCGGCGCTGGTAGAGGTGGATGACAGCGGCGACGCGCTGGCTCCTCAGGTGAATGTCGATAGCACTGGCAATGCCAGCGCCGCATGGCGCCAATGGGACGGTGCGCATTGGAAGGTGCTAACCAGCCGTTATCAATAGGTTATTTCTAAAAGCGCAAACCCCCGTCATTTTCGCTCCCGATTATAGCACTCGAGGGCGGGCGGCGGCGGGAATCCAGAATTAGCGCCCCGAGCGCTCGGCTGCATACAGGGTGTTCTGCAATAACGTCGCCACGGTCATTGGGCCGACGCCACCGGGTACGGGGGTGATCCAGGCGGCGCGTTGGGCGGCGCTGTCAAACTCCACGTCACCGACAATCTGGCCCGTGATATCGCGGTTAATGCCCACGTCAATCACGGTGGCGCCGGGCTTGATCCAGTCACCCTTGAGAAAGCCTGGTTTTCCCACGGCAACTATCACAATATCAGCACGTTGCACATGAAAGTTAAGATTTTGAGTGAAGCGATGGCAAGTGGTTACGGTACACCCTGCCAGCAGTAACTCCAGTGACATGGGACGACCCACGAGGTTGGATGCACCCACCACCACAGCCTCTTTGCCCTTGAGGTCTTGCCCGGTGCTGGCCAGCAGTGTCATCACGCCGTGCGGGGTGCAGGGGCGCAGGGCGGGCAGGCGCAGTGCCAGCCTGCCAATATTGTAAGGGTGAAAACCGTCCACGTCTTTATCGGGGTGGATGCGTTCAATAATGATTTCGGTGTCAATGTGCGCAGGCAGTGGCAGTTGCACCAGAATGCCGTCAATGGCGGGGTCGGCGTTCAGTTCGTCAAGCAGCGCGAGCAGGGTTGCCTGGGTGGTGTCGGCAGGCAGGTCAAAGCTCCTGGAAAAAATGCCCGCCTCGCTGCATGCGCGGCGCTTGCTGCCCACATACACCTGCGAGGCAGGGTCACTGCCCACCAACACCACCGCCAGTCCCGGGGGGCGCTGGTGACGTGCCAGGCGTTGCGCAACACTGTTTCTGATGATGTTGCGAAGATCCGCCGCAATGGTTTTGCCATCTATAATCTGAGCTGCCATATTAGACCTATAAAATTATAACCTGCCCATTCTACCTGTGATGCCACCTGTGATGCCACCTGTGATTAAACCCAGATTCTCCATTAGCACTCTCCTGCGGCCGGACAAAGCACTGATCAAATCAAGCTGAATTTTGTGTAATGCGCCCATCTCGCGTACTATTGGTGTTTTACTGTGGATACAGTGGAGCTGAGCAACGTGGCCGGAAAGACTTTATACGATAAATTGTGGGACGCGCATGTGGTGCGCAGCAACGAAGATGGCACTTGCCTGCTATACATAGATCGCCATCTGGTCCACGAAGTCACCTCACCACAAGCTTTTGATGGGCTGCGTCTGGCCGGGCGTGCATTGTGGCGCGTGTCTGCCAATCTGGCGGTGGCGGATCACAACGTGCCTACCACGGATCGTCGCCATGGCATTGCTGATCGGGTGTCGCGCATTCAGGTGGAAACACTGGACAAAAATTGCGAAGAATTTGGCATCACCGAATTCAAGATGAATGACTTGCGGCAGGGCATTGTGCATGTCATCGGGCCGGAGCAGGGCGCCACATTGCCGGGCATGACGGTGGTGTGTGGCGACTCGCATACCTCTACGCACGGCGCGTTTGGCGCGCTGGCGCACGGCATTGGCACCTCGGAAGTCGAGCATGTGCTTGCCACGCAGTGTTTGATCCAGAAGAAATCCAAAAATATGCTGATCAGCGTAGACGGGCACGCCGGTGCAGGCATCACCGCCAAGGACATCGTGCTGGCGATTATTGGCCGCATCGGCACGGCTGGGGGCAACGGTTACGCCATTGAATTTGGTGGTGACGCCATTGCCGCGCTGTCCATGGAAGGGCGCATGACCGTGTGCAACATGGCGATTGAAGCGGGTGCCCGCGCTGGCATGATAGCGGTGGATGAAAAGACCATCGAATACGTGCGTGGCCGACCCTACAGCCCCAAGGCCGATACCTGGGATCAAGCCGTCAGTCACTGGCGTGAACTGCGCAGCGATGCCGACGCGAAATTTGACCGCGTGCTGAATGTCGATGTCGCTACCATCAAGCCACAAGTCACTTGGGGCACTTCACCAGAAATGGTGGTGGCAATTGATGGCCGCGTGCCTGATCCCGATGCTGCGCCCGATGCCGTGAAGCGCGAAGGCATCAAAAATGCGTTGCGTTATATGGGTCTTACTGCGGGCATGGCGATCACTGACATCCATATCGACAAAGTATTTATCGGTTCCTGTACCAACTCGCGCATTGAAGACTTGCGTGCGGCCGCCAGTGTAGTGCGCGGCCGCAAAGTGGCGGGCAATGTTAAGTTAGCAATGGTAGTGCCTGGTTCCGGTCTTGTAAAGCGTCAGGCAGAAGACGAAGGTCTGGATCAGATTTTCCGCGATGCGGGTTTTGAATGGCGCGAGCCGGGTTGCTCAATGTGCCTGGCAATGAACGCGGACAAACTCGAGCCTGGCGAACGCTGCGCGTCGACATCAAATCGCAACTTCGAAGGTCGCCAGGGTTCCGGCGGGCGCACCCATTTAGTCAGCCCGGCAATGGCCGCTGCTGCGGCGGTGGCGGGGCATTTTGTGGACGTGCGGGAGTGGGTGTGAGCAGTAATGCAAGCACTTTGTGGTCATTTCGAGCGCAGCGAGACATTCTCAATCTAAAACATTGAATGACCTAACAATATAAAGATTTCTCGCTACGCTCGAAATGACACATATCAGAGCTTTCTTAAGTTACAATCACGGAATAACATTAAACTTGAAATATTTAATGTTATTTATGGTTCATAAAAATAAATGTCTGAAATATACATAGAAATATTATTCATAGCTTTTCTTATCCTGCTCAACGGACTGTTTGCCCTGTCGGAAATGGCGGTGGTCTCCTCGCGCAAGGCGCGTTTACAGCAGCGCGCCAATGAGGGCGATGACAATGCGCGAGTCGCGCTTGAGCTGGCCAATAGTCCCAATGATCTTTTGTCCACCGTTCAGGTAGGCATCACCCTGATCGGCATTCTGGCCGGCGCGTTTGGCGGTGCAACTCTCGCAGAAGAATTAGCATTAGTGTTGTACAAGCTGCCTCTGCTAACACCCTATGCCGATGCTATCGCGTTAGGTATTGTAGTGTTGGTGATTACCTTTTTCTCGCTTATTATCGGTGAACTGGTGCCGAAGCGGCTGGCGTTAAATAATCCGGAGCGCATCGCCGCGTTTGTTGCCAAACCCATGCGCATGCTGGCAGTCATGTCTACACCGATGGTGCGCTTGCTGGGTTTTGCTACGGATTTGGTGTTGGGCATACTGCGCATGCGTGTGTCTACCGAGCCGCCAGTCACTGAAGAAGAAATCAAGGTGTTAATGGAGCAGGGCACGCGCGCGGGCATGTTCGAAGAAGCCGAGCAGGACATGATAGAGCGCGTGTTCAGCCTCGGTGAACGGCGCATCAACACCATCATGACGCCGCGCACTCAGGTTGCCTGGCTGGATTTTGACGACTCACCGCATGAAACACTGCTGAAAATGGCTGCCAGTGCCCATTCGCGTTTTCCAGTGGGGCAGGGTACGCTGGAAAACTTTCTGGGTATTGTGCATGTCAAGGATCTGATGCTGAATTCGCTTGCCGGTAACCCGATGGATCTCAAATCGGCGCTGCATCATCCCCTGTTTGTGCCCGAGAGCATGCACGTCTTGAAGGTGCTGGAGTTGTTTAAAAAATCTGGCATGCACATCGGCATGGTGGTAGACGAATACGGCGACATTCAGGGCTTGATTACGCTCAACGATGTGCTCGAAGCCATCGTCGGCGACATGCCCTCAATGGCCGATCCCGAAGAACCGCTGGCGGTGCAACGTAGCGATGGTTCGTGGCTGGTGGATGGCATGATGCCCGTTGATGAGTTCCGTGAACTCATGGACATCGTGGGTAAACTCCCCGGCGAAGAAAACCGTCACTATCATACTCTGGGCGGCTTCGTCATGACCTACCTGGGCCGCGTGCCAGCCACCGCAGACCGCTTTGAGTGGGACGGCATGCACTTTGAAGTGATGGATATGGATGGCAACCGCGTAGATAAAATCCTGGTAACGCCGCCGCACATGGATGTGCAAGTGCCGTAAGAGGCAGGATGCCGGAAACGGTCGCCGCACAGGGAAGAGCGTTAGCGAAGGGTTCTGCAAGTGCTGCCATAGGGTTACTATGAGTGAATTCCCTACGTTCGAATCCCATAGCCGCGATTAAGCAGGTGCAAGGCAAAGCCGAACAGACTCGCGATGAAGCCAAGAATCGCCAGATAAGCAGCACCCAGATTCACATCAGACACGCCCAACAAGCCATAACGAAACGCGTTGACCATATACAAAATCGGATTGACGAGTGAAATCGACTGCCAGATGGGTGGCAGCATCGACACCGAATAAAACACGCCGCCCAAGTACGTTAGCGGTGTCAACACGAAAGTGGGAATCACTGAAATATCATCAAAGCTCTTGGCGTAAATCCCGTTAATAATTCCCGCCAGTGAAAACAATACGCTGGTGAGCATCAGCACCGACACCGCCACCCACAAGTTATGCAGCGGAATCGGCGTGAAGAACAGCGCAACGATGGTGACAGCTAACCCTACCGCGAGGCCACGCGCCAGTCCACCGCCAATAAAACCCAGCAGAATTAAATAATTGGGCACGGGCGCTACCAGCATCTCTTCGATATTGTGTTGAAATTTAGCCCCGTAAAAAGACGACACCACATTCGCATAGGAATTGGTGATCACCGTCATCAAAATCAACCCTGGCACAATGTACTGCATGTAGCCGAAGCCGTGCACATCGTCCACCTGACTGCCAATCAGGCGACCGAAGATCACAAAATACAGCGCCGTAGTGATCATCGGCGGCAAAATGGTCTGAATCCAGATGCGCGTAAAACGCAGCACTTCTTTGATCAGAATCGCCCGAAAAGCAATATACTGTGCGCGCCCGTTCATGCTGCGTCTTCCTTGTTACCCACCAGGCCAATGAACAGTTCTTCGAGCCGATTGGTTTTATTGCGCAAGCTGCTCACCTCGATGCCCTGAGTGGAAAGTGCGGCAAATAGCGCATTGATATTGGCGTCACGCGGCACCTCCACCTCTAGCGTGAGATCATCAATGCGACAAGCGGTGAAGCCCGGCAGGTTGGGCAAAGCGGCGAGCGGATATGCCAGATCCAGCACCAGTGTGTGAGAATTCATGCGATTTATTAACTCCCGCATACTGGTATTCTCAACGATGCGCCCATTATCAATAATGGCGATGTTACGACACAACCGCTCGGCTTCTTCCAGATAGTGAGTGGTTAAAATAATAGTTGTTCCTGCGGCATTGATCTCAGCAAGAAAACTCCACATCGAATGGCGAATCTCAATATCCACGCCCGCCGTTGGTTCGTCGAGAATCAGCAAGCGCGGCTCATGCACCAGCGCCCGCGCAATTATCAAACGCCGCTTCATCCCGCCCGACAGCATGCGTGCCTGATCATGACGCCGCTCCCACAACCCAAGCTGACTCAGATAACGCTCAGCGCGCTCAAATGCCACACGGCGCGGAATGCCATAGTATCCGGCTTGGTTAACCAGAATCTCCACCACCGGTTCGAAGATATTAAAATTAAACTCCTGCGGCACCAACCCAATACACGCCTTGGCCGCCGCCAGATCAGTATCAATATCATGCCCAAACACCCGCACCGTCCCGCCCGTCTTGTTGACCAGCGAAGAAACAATGCCAATCGTCGTAGACTTGCCCGCCCCATTCGGCCCCAATAACGCAAAGAAATCCCCCGGCATCACTTCCAGATTAATACCGTGCAGCGCAGTGATGCCGTTCTTGTAAACCTTGGTGAGATTATGGAGGGAAAGGGCTGGTGTCATGAGGTTGGTGCGATGAATGTGTGGCCAGATAAAGGGGGCGTAATTATAACATAACCCTTTGTCTGCTTTAGAAACACCTTAAGATGTGCCCGCGCATGTCATTTCGGCCAGCGGGAGAAATCTTATAATGCTGGGATTGTATCCGCTTCCGATTCCGTGTCCTGGGCAGTGCCCATGGGCAAACGTGATGACCTACTATCCTGAAAACGGCGCTTACCGCTATTGTCTGTTATTAGCTTTTTCAGGATTAAGCTTACAGCTTCTCCCCCCAGCGTAACTTCGCCCGCAGAATTTGATAATGATCATGATCGGCAGGGTGTATCAACCGCACCGGCAGTGCTTGTTTGTGAATATGAATGTGATCGCCTTCGAGCAGGCCGAAATTGATCTGCCCATCGCAGGTGAGTTGCGCACGATCACGGTTACATTCGATGATGATGATGGTGATTTGGCTGTCACTGTTAACCACGATCGGCCGGTTACTTAAAGTGTGCGGGCAGATCGGCACCAGCGCCAGCGCGTTCAGTGTCGGATGCAGAATCGGCCCGCCGCCCGACAGCGCATACGCGGTGGAACCCGTCGGCGTGGCGACAATCATGCCATCCGAACGCTGACTGTGAACAAACTGGCCGTTAATGTAGGTTTCAAATTCAATCATGCGCGCCATGTTCCACTTATGAACCACGGCATCGTTAAAAGCACTGCTGGTGCTAATCTTCTGGCCGTTGCGCTCAATGGTGCTGGAGATCAGGCAGCGTTCTTCCAGTAAATAATGGCCGCGCAGAATTTCTTCCATGCGATCAATCATCCGCTCCGGAGAAATATCGGCAAGGAACCCTAACCGACCCAGATTGACACCTGCGAGGGGAATGCCGTATTCGGCAAGCGCGCGTGCCGCGTTGAGCAGCGTACCATCGCCGCCCACCACAATCGCCAGATCACACTGCGCGCCGATGTTCTGGCGGCTGGCGGTTTCCATGGCATGACCCGGATAGGTTTGCGCCGTGGTTTCATCGAGCAGCACCCGCACCCCGCGTGCGCGCAGGTGGGTGTGGAGAATATGCAGGGTTTCACCCACGCGAGGGTCGCCATGCTTGCCGAGCAGGCCGATGGTAGTAAAAGTGACGGGTATTTCCCTGGACATGGCGGACTCCCTATCATAGGATTATTGTTGAGTAGGAATACCGCCAAACTTACCACGCTACAGGCCGGACGCCAACATTTACCTGTTTTTGGGTGACTTAAATTTTGGAAAAAAGCATGGTTGGCTTTGTAGCGGCTGCGCTTATTGAGAGCATAAGAGCCGCTAGCGGCACCATGCAGCGGGATTGACCGGCACCCCATCGCGGCGGATTTCAAAGTAGAGTCCGGGGCTCATCTGGCCGCCGCTGTCGCCAACGCTGGCGATAACGTCGCCGACGTTCACCAGCGCTCCCACGCCCTTGTTTACAGCTTGATTTTGGCCATACAGCGTCATATAGCCATCACCGTGATCGATAATTATTAACAGGCCAAAGCCGCGCATCCAGTCAGCAAATACGACCTTGCCTCGTGACACGGCGCGCACCTCGGCACCTTCCGGAGCCGAAATCAACACACCTTGCCACCTGGATGTGCCCAGCTTGCGAGAAGTTCCGTAACGTGCCACCAGCGTGCCCTGTGTCGGCCAGTCAAGTTGGCCCTGAAGGCGGCCGAACGCAGATTTCGGGTCAGGTCGGGCTACGTCGCGTGGCTCTTCCGCTGGTGCAGATTGCCCCGGTTTGGTTGGCTTGGTTGGTTTGGCGGATTTGGGTGGGGTGGGTTTGGCACGCTTTTGTGCATCCCGCAGACGTTTTAACAGACGCTCCAGTCCCCGCTCATCTTCAAGCAGTTGTTGCAAGTGTTGCTCCTTGCTCTGAATTTCGCTGCTGAGGGCCACCAGGATGGTACTGCGTTTTTTACGGCTGGCTTCGAGTTGTTGCCGGGTACGTTCAGTCTCGCTTTGCACCTGAGTGAGGTGCTGTGTTTGTGTTTGTGTGGTTTGCTCCAGCGTTTCAAGTTCGGCAAGGCTGGCGGTGATCTGGCTGATATGTGCCAGATGGGCGCGATTGAAATAGCCGTAATAGCTTAGATTACGCCCGGCCAGAGTAGGGTCTTGTTGATTAAATACAATTTTCAGAACATCCTGCTGACGCTGGCGTCCCATCGCGTAGCTGGCGCGCAGTTGTTGCATAAGGGCGTTACGGTGGGTGGATAACTGCGTCTGATGTTGCTGCTGACGCTGGCGGAGCCGCTGTAAAGATTGGGTGTGGCGCTGTAACTGTTGCTGTAGCTGCTGAAGCGAACGACTGGTTTTTCCCATATCTTTTTCAGTGGTGCTGAGCTTGGTGCGCAAGGTTTTCTGGCGATCGCGTGCGGAATCGAGCGTAGAGCGCAACTGGCGGATCTCGCCCCGAATTTTTTTCAGGTCAGTGGCAGGCGCCGCTGCTTTGGCGTTTTTCTGCTTGGGGGCGGTGTCAATCGGCGCGGCCACGACCCCCGTGGAGTGGCTGCTCATTACGACAATGAGCAGCCAGGTTATGCGCCGTGCATGGATGCACAAGTGTCGCCAGAGGCAGGACGCTGGAAGCGACCAGGCTTTCACGCCATTCATTTCAGCGGCGCGATCAACTTCATCAGCGGTTTGCCATTCATTTCAGGAGGTTGTGGCACACCCATCAAGTACAGCAGGGTGGGAGCCACGTCAGCCAGGCTTCCGCGCGCAGCGGGGATAGCCTGGCGGCCCACATAAATGAACGGTACCGGATTAGTGGTATGGGCCGTGTGGGCCTGGCCGGTTTCTTCGCTGCGCATTTGTTCGGCGTTGCCGTGGTCGGCGGTAATCAGCATCTCGCCCCCCACTTTTTTTAACACGGGATACAGGCGAGCCAGGCAGGTATCTATAGCCTCAATGGCTTTAATGGCAGGGTCCATCTTGCCACTGTGGCCGACCATGTCGGGATTGGCATAATTGCAGATAATTACATCATACTTGCGGCTTTCAATCGCTTCGATGAGGCGATCCGTCAGCTCCGGCGCGTTCATCTCGGGCTGCAAGTCATAGGTGGCGACATTCGGCGACGGCACCAGAATCCGGTCTTCGCCGGTGAACGGCGTCTCTTCGCCGCCATTGAAGAAAAAGGTCACGTGCGCGTATTTTTCGGTTTCGGCAATGCGTAGCTGGCGCATGCCAAGCTTGGCGATGTAAGCGCCCAGCACGTTATTAAGATTTTCGGTAGGAAACGCCACTGGAATGCCGTAGTCTTTTTTGTATTCCGTGAGACTTACAAAACTGCCAAGATGAGGTGTGGCGTCGCGTTTAAAGCCATCAAAGTTGGGTTTGATAAATGCCTCGGTCAACTCGCGGGCGCGGTCGGAACGATAATTCATGAAAATCACCACATCACCGTCGGTAACATGCACCGGCAGTTCGCCAGGCGCAGCCAGCGCAGTGGCTTGCACGAACTCATCGTTTTCATCCCGTGCATACGCCATTTCCAGGGCGCTGGCGGCATCCGGTGCGTGGTGCAACGCCTTGCCCTGTGTGATCAGGTCATAGGCGGCTTGCACGCGCAGCCAGCGTTTGTCGCGGTCCATCGCAAAATAACGGCCAATCACCGAGGCGAAGCGGCTCTGCGGGTATTTTTTCAATATCGCCTGGGTAGCGGCAATCGACGCGGCGGCGCTGCGCGGCGGCGTGTCGCGGCCATCCAGGAAAGCATGCAGGTAAATGCGCTGTGCGCCCCGTTCGGCAGCCAGTTGAATCATGGCATGAAGGTGTTCTTCGTGGCTGTGAACCCCTCCCGGCGAGAGCAAGCCAAGGATATGCACGGCATTGCCAGTAGCAACGGCTTTGTCCGCAGCATCAGCAAGGGTTTTGTTGGTGAAAAACATGCCGCTTTTAATGGCGCGCTCGATCCGGGTAAGCTCCTGGTAGACCACTCGACCCGCGCCGAGATTAAGATGTCCCACCTCAGAATTGCCCATTTGACCGGCGGGCAGCCCCACATCGGTGCCTGAACCCTGGATCAAGGTATGGGGGTAATTCGCCCACAGCTTGTCCCAGTGAGGCTTGCGCGCGCTAAAAATCGCGTTAAAATCAGGATCTTCACTGTATCCCCAGCCGTCCAGGATAACCAGCACCACGGGTCTGTTTTTTGCCGATGCCATAATGGAATATTTTACCCTGTAATTGAAGCCGAGGTATTTTACGCTATAAAAGAAAATGGTTTCAGGATTATTTCTTTTTAAAATAGCGTAACATTGTATAATGTTTTGATAATAAACACAGCAGGGTGATCTGGAAGGTTTTGTGGAAGAGGAGTCCAGGCGGCGAGTTCAGGTTTTAAAGGGGTGGGCGTTTACCGCATAAGCTATGGATAAGGCTATTAACGAAAATGATATTGTTCTGCACGACGAAGATGTGGATCAGGCATCGCGTTCACTCAAGGCAATCTCGCATCCGCTACGCCTGAAAATCCTCTGTACACTGGGCGATCGGGAAATTAGCGTGCAAGATCTGGTGGATGCAGTTGGCACCTCACAAAGCAATATTTCGCAGCATTTGGCCATCATGCGTGACAAGGGCATACTCATGACACGCAAAGAGGCCAATCGGGTGTTTTACCGTGTGGGTGATGTGCGTACCTTGCGTTTGATCGGCATGATGCGCGAAGTTTTTTGTGGGCAACCTAAAGCCTCCTCTTCTGCACTGAAAGAACCAACCCGTCCCTGATGCTGAGCTTGAAAAAACAACGTTGTAATCTTGTTACTATTTTATTTTATAGATCGTAGGCCGCATGGAAAATTTTTTTACGTTTATTCTGAATCACTGGATATTATCTTTCGCCTTTGTGTTTCTTACCATCTTGTTGCTGATGGACACCTTCAAGCGTCGTTTGCTGGGCTTTAAGGAAGTCGAGCCGCCCGAGGCGGTGCGCCGCATAAACCATGAAGATGCCATCGTGCTGGATGTGCGTGAAGACCAGGAATATGCAGACGGGCACATTGTTAATGCACTGCACATTCCAGTGGGTGTGCTGGAAAAGCGCCTTGATGAGCTGGCGGCGCATAAGGACAAACCATTTATTGTCTACTGTCGTAGTGGTGACCGTGCAGCACGCGCCAGCGTCACGTTGCGCAAGCAGGGCTTTAACAATGTATTCAAACTTAATGGGGGGATTTTGGCGTGGAGAGCGGCCAATCTTCCTGTGCATAAATAACTATTAATTTACCAAGGAATCTTTATCATGTCTGATGTTGCTGCTAACCAACAGGACGCCGCAGGTGGCCGTTTTGTTATCCAGAAAATTTATGTGAAAGACGTATCTTTTGAAACGCCGCATTCCCCGCAGATTTTCATGGAAAAGTGGGAGCCGGAGGTGAGTCTGCAGATCAATAACAGCGCTGCTGTATTGAGCGAGGGTGTGCATGAAGTTACCTTGGCCGTCACCGTTACCGCTAAACTGTCAGACAAAGTGGCGTATTTAGTTGAAGTGCAGCAGGCGGGCATTTTTAATGCAACCGGTTTTGGTGCAAATGATATGGGTGCAATTCTCGGTAGCTATTGCCCAAACATTTTGTTCCCCTTTGTCCGCGAAGTCATTTCTGATGTCGTCACCAAAGGTGGTTTTCCGCAGTTATTGCTGGCGCCGGTTAATTTTGATGCGCTGTATGCACAGCATGTGCAACAGCAGCAGCCATCACTGCAGCAGGTTGCACACTAAGCTGACTCGACGCCGTGACTGTGCCCATGAGTGGTCTGGATTCGCCAATGAGGGCGCGGCCTATAGTCGTGATGGGTGCGGGTGCGTGGGGCACGGCGCTGGCGATTTTGCTGGCGCGCAATGGGCAGCCCGTCTGGTTATGGGCGCGTGACCCGCAGCAGATCAGCGAGTTGTCCGCCGCCCGCTGTAATTCTCGCTGCTTACCCCACATTCCCTTTCCCCCGGCGTTGCAACTCACTAGTGATTTATCGCGTGTTCTGGCAACTGCACCGGCCGCTTCCGGCATCCGACCGCCATGGATGGCGGAAGTGTCGAAAATGCAGGAGCATTTTTTCGACCTGCCTTCTGTGCATCCCTGCACGGCGGATGTGCTGGTGGCGGTGTCCAGTGCCGGATTTCGGTCTGTGCTCGAATCGCTTGCAGTTGCCTGGCAACACCCTGCCGCTCTCCGTTTAGCCTGGGCGACTAAAGGTTTAGAACCAGGCAGCGGCCAATTATTGCATCAGGTGGTTGCCGATGTGCTGGGTGATGCGTTGCCCACCGCCGTTATTTCCGGCCCCACGTTTGCCGGTGAAGTGGCAGCGGATTTGCCTACGGCGGTGACCATCGCTTCTGCCAATGCCGAATTTGCAGCCGATCTCGTCGAGCGCCTGCACAATAATAATTTTCGCGCCTACACCGGCACTGATGTAGTGGGTGTTGAAGTGGGCGGGGCGGTAAAAAATGTGCTGGCTATTGCCGCCGGAATTGCCGATGGTTTGGGCTTTGGCGCCAATACCCGTGCGGCGTTAGTCACACGTGGCCTGGCTGAAATGATGCGTTTAGGTGTTGCGCTAGGGGGGCGGCGTGAAACCCTGATGGGCTTGGCAGGCTTGGGCGATCTGGTGCTGACCTGCACTGATAATCAATCCCGTAATCGCCGTCTGGGTCTGGCGCTCGCACAAGGCAACACCCTTGCCGAAGCCCTGGCAAGTATCGGCCAGGCAGTGGAGGGCGTGCAGACTGCAATTGAAGTCGTGCATCTCGCCCACAAGCTCGGCATTGACATGCCGATTACCGCGCAAGTATATGAAGTGCTGCATGCGGGTCGTGCGCCGCGCGATGCAGTAAACGCCCTGTTGAATCGCGATAAAAAGGCTGAGTTATGAAGGCCATGATCCTCGCCGCCGGGCGTGGAGAACGCATGCGGCCACTCACCGACCATACCCCAAAACCCCTGCTCAAGGTGGGCGGACGACGGCTGATTGAATATCATATTGATGCGTTGGTGGCAGCAGGCCTGCGTGAGATTGTCATTAATCATGCGCACCTCGGCAGCCAGATTGAAGCGTTGCTGGGTGATGGTGTCCGTTACGGCGCGCAGATAAATTATTCCGCTGATACCCCCGAAGGAGAAGCACTCGAAACCGGCGGTGGTATTTTCAAGGCATTGCCACTGCTCGGTGATGCGCCCTTTGTAGTGATTAATGGGGATATCTGGACAGATTATCCTTATAGACACTTGCCCACTGTGCCACAAGGCATGGCGCATCTGGTGCTTATTGATAATCCACCGCATCACCTCAAGGGTGATTTTGTGCTGCGGGTTGGCACCCACCATAACATGGTGCATGGCACCAACAACGTATACGACCCCGCCCCCAGTGAACCCACGCTCACATTCACCGGCATCGGCGTATACCGCCCGGAATTATTTGCTGGCTGCACCCCCGGTAAATTCCAGCTCGCCCCGTTATTACGCAAAGCCATGCAGCAACATGCAGTGACGGGCGTACACTACACCGGTCGATGGATGGACATAGGCACACCACAACGGCTCGATGAATTGGATCGTGCGTTGTGGAGCGGGAAAGTGTAGCTCCACTATTCAGGAAGTTCCGAGTGAAATTTCGCCGTTTTTATGATTGCTCTTTAGACGAACGTCTGCTGTATACCTGCTTTTTGTTGCTGATGGGTATTGGTTACCTGATGGGGGGGTGACTTATATCTTCCTGAATGATGCGGGACGGGATGGTAAGCGCGGTCTGTCCGTCGAAGATATTGTTTATAACTATTACGGTAATCGCAGTGGTACGCGTCTGGAAGCAGCAGTGCGGCCCCATGGCGGGGTTTATTGATGAGGAGGAGCGGCATCACATAGTGGCATGGCTAAAATCGGGCGCTGATGAAACAGGTTATGAGGTCACCATCTGTCCGATAGCGACGGTATGCGATGGGTGAGGTAACGCTGTTGCTGCGGGATGGCAAACATCGTGCCGCGGAGAGTGTGTGTGGTTGGAGCCGCGCCGCTGTTGAAGTGGGCATCAATGACAACAAACCGGCATGGCGTGCGTGAACAACCTATCCGCGCGACTCAAACCTAAAACGGAAGAGAAGAGTCCCACGCTGCTGGCCGCAATA
>JANOOA010000264.1:0-2819 GCA_031421115.1 Gammaproteobacteria bacterium
CTGCTCGACCGGCTGGTGGCTGGTGCGGGCACCTCGTTGTTTGTGGCGCTGTGGGTAGTTGTGATCTCCGCACTGACCGGCACCGTTATCGGCGCAATAGGCGCTTACGTCGGCGGTGTTTGGGATCACCTCATCGTGCGCATTATTGATATTTTTCTCGCCTTCCCCGGTATTTTGCTGGCGATCGCCATGGCAGGTCTGATGGGGCCGGGCATAGATAACGTGATTATCGCGCTAAGCACCGTGGGATGGGTGGGGTTTGCGCGGCTGGCGCGTGCGCAGGTGTTGTCGATCAAGCAACGCCTGCATGTCACCGCCGCTGTGTCGCTGGGCGTGAGTCACGCGGCTATCATCCGGCGCCATATCTTGCCGCTGACATGGGCGCCGTTGATTGTAGAAGCCAGCTTCGCCATAGCCGGTGTGGTGATTGCCGAGGCGGGCTTGTCATTTCTTGGCTTAGGCGTGCAGCCACCTGAAGCCTCGTGGGGCAGCATTATCCGCGATGGCACGCGCTACATGCTGGTGGCGCCGCATATGGTGCTGGTACCGGGCATTGCGCTGATGCTGGTGGTGCTGGCGGTGAATCTGCTGGGCGACCAGTTGCGCGATTGGGCAGATGTGCGGAGTCGCAGAGCGGCTTGAAGTTTAAAAAACAGCACCGCCTTCTAAATGTCTTGAACTGGCCGATAACCTAAATAAGACCTGTAAATATTAAAGCACTTGAGCAATATTAGATTCGCGCCCTGACTTGTATTCATGCTGTGTAATTTATATAGGGTAACCTAATGGTCAAAATCAAAGCTGTTGGCAAACGTCTTTTTGTACTCGATACTAATGTTTTAATGCATGACCCTGCGGCCTTATTCCGCTTTCATGAGCATGATATTTTTCTGCCCATGATAGTTCTGGAAGAGCTCGACAATAACAAACGTGGCCCTTCTGAAGTCGCACGCAATGCTCGCCAGTCCAGCCGCTTTATGGAAGAGTTGCTGAGCAACCGCACCGAGCAAGGCATCGAAGCAGGATTCGAGTTACCTACACCGAACAACGCATCATTTAAAAGTGGCCGCCTGTTTTTTCAAACGCAAGTGTTGACGCATGATTTGCCATCCAGTTTTCCCGGTAGCAAACCAGACAATAATATTCTGGAAACCGTGCTGGCATTGCAGGATCAACAGCCGGATGTGACGGTGATTCTGGTGTCGAAAGACATTAACCTGCGCATCAAGGCCGCAGCGTTAGGCGTACCGGCTGAAGATTACCAGAATGATCAGGTGCTCGAAGACCTGAGCCTGCTGTACAGCGGGCAACTGGAATTTCCACCCGAATTCTGGGATCAGCACAGCAAGGAATTAGCCTCATGGAAAGAAGAGGGTAGAACCTATTACCGCATTTCCGGGCCGGACATCGCTACCTGGTATCCCAACCAGTTAGTGCATGATGGCAGCTCAAGTGGGTCTGGAAATGGCTTTGAAGGCATTGTGCGCCGTCTCGAAAATGATACTGCCGTGGTAGAGCTGTGTATCAATTATCGTAATGCGCATCATGCTGTGTGGGGCGTTAACGCGCGTAACCGCGAACAGAATTTTGCACTCAATATGTTGATGGACCCCGCCATCGATTTCGTCAGTCTGCTGGGCAATGCCGGCACCGGAAAAACTTTGCTGACACTCGCGGCTGGTTTGGCGCAAGTGCTGGATGATCGTCGTTATCAGGAAATTATCATGACCCGCGCCACCGTGCCGATGGGTGATGATATTGGATTCCTGCCTGGCACCGAAGAAGAAAAAATGGTGCCGTGGATGGGCGCGTTAATGGATAACCTGGAAGTGCTATCCACCGCTGAAGGCGGTGAATGGGGCCGTGCGGCGACCAATGATCTGCTGCGCCATCGCATCAAAATCCACTCGCTGAATTTCATGCGGGGCCGCACCTTCCTCAACAAATATGTAATCATCGACGAGGCGCAGAATTTGACATCCAAGCAAATGAAAAGTCTGATCACCCGCGCTGGGCCAGGCACCAAGATCGTGTGCATGGGTAACGTCTCGCAGATTGATACACCGTATCTTACCGAAACCACCTCGGGCTTAACCTTCGTGGTAGATCGCTTCAAGGATTGGCCGCATAGCGGCCACATCACCTTGCGCAGTGGCGAGCGCTCTCGCCTAGCGGATTACGCGTCGGAAATTTTATAGAACGGCCCTGCCCCATTACTTGAAATCCAGATGCAGCATCTTGCCACCGGTTTTGGTGGCAATGGTGCTATAGCTAAGAGTGGTGGCGGGGTCTGATCGCCCCAGCGGCAGGGCGAAGACGGGGCTGGGGATGCGGTCGTAATAGACGGTGTCGTTGGCGGGTTCATCGCCTATCAGCAGATAAGCACCCGGCGGCGGCGCGCTTCTGACGGCGGTGCGGAAGCCGTGGCCAATGCTTTCCACGCTGCCGTAGAAAGGTGCGCCGCGCATTAGTTTGTCAAACATTTCACCCATGGTGCCGATGTAGGTGTCGGCTTTGTTGTCAGAAAACCAGGTGATGGCCGACAGGCGTTTGCCGGACCTTGTAACAATGAGCCTCAAGACAGGCACCAGGAATGATGTCAAACCGTGCATGGAGCCGGACGCATCTACCACCAGATGCAGGTCGTCACCGGGTAATTCTTGCAGTCCTTTGATGAAAAGATCGAAATCCTTGCGGCCAAAGGTGGATGTTTCGATAATTTTTTCCAGGTAACTTTCTTCGCTGGTGGTGACAATTTTCTCCAGATTTTTCGCCAGGCTTTTTTTGTCTGCTTCAGCGGAAGCCAACTGTTGCTGTAA
>JANOOA010000265.1:0-1896 GCA_031421115.1 Gammaproteobacteria bacterium
TTATTTTAACCTGAATACGCTAACTCGTGAGGTCAATCGCCTATGGGAAGATGCGTTTCGGAAAGTGGGGTTATCCCCCTCGCACGCCTATTTAATGCGGGCCGTTTTCAATGCGCCGGGTATTACCCAGAAAAATCTGGCCGACGAGCTAAAACTCAGCCCCTCTACCGTCACCCGCTTCATTGATTCTTTGGCGGCGAGGGGCTTGCTGGAGCGTACGCACAATGGCGATGATGCTCGTGAATCGGTCATTTACCCCGGAAAAGAAAGCAACAAACTTAAAAAAGAACTGGAAAATATCTCAAGGGATTTGTCCAAACAGGTACGAACCATCATTGACGAAGCAGATGTAGATGAGCTGGTTGTTCGCTTGCGTGAAGCAAAGGCAGCGCCACAACAGATGCAAAAGTCATGCTGATTAACATAACCCAAAGGCATACATCATGAAACTCTATGACATACCCCTTTCAGGAAACTGTTATAAAATTCGTTTGTTTCTTTCGTTATTAGGTAAAGAATATGAAATCATACCCATCAATGCTGCTGCCGGAGAAAACCGTACTGCTGCTTTCCTGAAAATTAACCCGCGCGGGCAGGTTCCGGTATTGGAAGATGATGGGTTGATAATATGGGATTCCACAGCAATACTGATGTATCTGGCGCGCCGCTACGCTGATGAGACATGGCTACCGCTTGATGCAACAGGGTTAGCGACCGTCAGCCAATGGTTGGCGGTTGCCCAGAACGAAATTCTCTACGGCCTGGCGCGTGCGCGCGCCGTGGTTATTTTCAAATGCGATGGAGATATGCAAGAATACCTAACTGTTGGCACGGGTATTTTAGAAGTTATGGAAAAGCATCTCGAAACCCGTCACTGGCTGGCACTGGAGCATCCCACCATCGCCGACATTGCCTGTTTTCCTTATGTGGCACTGGCGCCCGACGCAGGCATTACGCTGGATCACTATCCGGCGATACAGGCGTGGATTAGCCGCATTAAGGCCCTGCCCGGATATACCGGCATGCAAGGATTAAATTAACCTGAAGCATACGCCATGAAACCTATCTACATCTTTCGCCATCTTGAACATGATGGCCCAGGCTACTTCGCTGATTTTTTAGAACAGCGCCACATTCCCTATACGGTGATCTGCATCGACAAAGGCGATGCAGTGCCTGAGACTATAGAAAATGCCCGTGGCCTGGTTTTTATGGGGGGCAACATGAGCGTGAACGACCCGCTACCGTGGATTGACCAGGAACTAACGTTGATTCGCCAGGCTGCCGCAGCAGGTATGCCGGTATTGGGTCATTGCCTGGGCGGACAGCTCATCAGCAAGGCGCTCGGCGGTAAAGTGACAGCTAATGCGGTGAAAGAAATCGGCTGGCTTGATGCTGAACAAGTGGACAATGATGCGGCACACAAATGGTTCGAAGGGCTCCCTAAACACCTGTCATTGTTTCACTGGCACGGCGAAACATTCACTATCCCCAAAGGCGCGACTCGTATTCTGAAAAGCCTACATTGTGCCAATCAGGCATTTGTCATTGATAACATGTTGGGCTTGCAATGCCACGTAGAAATGACAGCCAACATGGTGAGAGAATGGGCGCGCAGTTCACCGCATGAGCTTGCCAACCCTTCACCCACCGTGCAAAGCGCGGCGCAGATGACTGATAAATTGCAGGTGCGTATCAGCGAACTACACAAGGTAGCAGATTTACTTTATAGTCGCTGGTTAAAGGATTTTTAACGACTAGCCGCGCCGCCGAAAAAGATGCAGTAGTCAATCATAATCATCAAAACTATTCTGCACCCAGTCTTCACCCACACCTTCCAGCTCATCAAGACCGCGACAATCACTGCTGTCCACGTCATCATATGCCGCTGCAGAA
>JANOOA010000266.1:0-5860 GCA_031421115.1 Gammaproteobacteria bacterium
GGTTTAGCCGTTCGAGGTGAGCCTGTCGAACCACCCGCCCCTCATACAGAACCCTTCGACAGGCTCAGGGCGAACGGGGGGGGAATATTGGCTTTGATTACAGCTTTAATGCTGGCAGGCTGCACCGTGGGTCCGCACTACCAGCGTCCCGCCATGAGTCTGCCCTCCAGCTACCCGGAAACTGAGAGTGCCAGCACTAGTAACGATCAGGTTACTGTACCCACTAATTGGTGGACACTCTATGGTGATGCAACACTTAATGAGCTGGTAACCGCCGTATTGAAAAACAATGCGGACATTCACAAAGCCATTGCAATGATTGATGAGTCCGAAGCCCGGCTGACTGAAATTGGCGCCAACATACTGCCAGAAATAAATCTGGGCGCTTCCAGCGCACGCTCGCGTTCCAGCACGTTCACAGCGCAACCCTTTCCTCCGGGAACGCCCTCAGTCACCAACAGCCACCGGCTGGCGCTGTCGACATCTTTTGAACTTGATCTGTGGGGTAAGTTACGGCGAGCTTCGGAAGGTGCGCGAGCCGATGTGTTAAGTACCCGTTATGCCAAAGACGTTACTGCGCTGACGCTGGCAGGCACCACCACACAACTTTATTTTACATTACGCGCACTGGATGCACAGATTGTCATCGCCACACAAACCCTGGCTTCACGCCAGGATGCACTTACCATAGTAAAAAGTCGCGCTAACGGCGGACTCGCATCAGCACTGGAAGTAAGTCAGGCGCAGGGTGAAAGTGCCGATGTCTCGCTGCAATTACGCGATCTGCAACGTCAGCGTGCGCTGGCGCAGCATCAACTGGGTAGATTAAGTGGCAATCTGAAAATCACGCTTGCCGTAGGTGATGTGATGAGTTTGCCCGTGCCCGCCCTGCCGCCTGTTGGACTACCCTCCACCTTGCTTGAGCGTCGCCCCGACGTGCAGCAGGCAGAACAACAGATGATCACAGCCAATGCCCGAATCGGTGTGGCCCGTGCCGCACAGTTACCGACCTTTTCACTGACCGGTGACTTTGGCGGACAAAGTGCAGATCTGGTTGACCTGCTCAAAGGGGGGGCGCGCATCTGGTCGCTGGGCCTGTCAGCCGCGATGCCCATTATTGATGCGGGCAAATACGCCGCACGCACGCGTCAGGCCGAAGCTCGTCAACGCCAATCGGTGGCAAGTTATCAAAAAGTAGTGGAAATCGCCTTCACAGAAGTGGCCGATGCACTCACCAACGTGCAGCAAACCAGCGCTGCACTGACTGAGTTGAAAATCAAGGTTGACGCTGCAAACAATGCGCTGCGCTTGTCGCGCCTGCGCTACGAAGCGGGGTATAGTGGCTATCTGGATGTGCTAGACTCACAACGTGTTTCCCATGTTGCTGCACAGGCATTAGTACAAAATCGCCAGGCGCAACTGGCTTACAGCGTTGACTTGATGAAAGCGCTGGGCGGTGGCTGGTCAATCGCATCGGCTGTATCCACTACAACACCTTAGCATCCTAAGTCCGGCAGGCTGCTAAGGCACTGTGCTACCCATAAAAAATCACTGACCAGGCTTCTTGACGTATTCCATAACCACAAAAGGAGAAATGTAATGTATACCAAAAATAGTCCCTATGAAGTTCCGGTGCAAGCCGGTAAAGCGGTATATATATGCCGTTGCGGTCAGACAAAAAACGCACCGTTTTGTGATGGCACACATGGAACTCTAAATACGGGTATCACACCGCTGGCGCATACGGCTGACAAAGACGGTTCAATCTGGGTGTGCGGTTGCGGCAAGACACAGAACAAGCCATTCTGCGATGGTTCGCATAAAAAGGCGTAGGCCTGAAAAAACTGTTGAACCACAGAGAGCTGGGGGGAGGCGTATCATGACTACTGATAGTGTACCTGTTAAAATGCCAATGCTTTTCATCGGTCACGGTAGCCCGATGAATGCGCTCGAAGACAATCCTTTCAGCCGCACCTGGCGCACATTGGGTGCCACACTGCCTCGACCCCGCGCCATTCTCTGTATTTCCGCGCATTGGCAGACACAGGGGTCGCAGGTCACCGCCATGAACACGCCACCGACCATTCACGACTTTGGCGGTTTCCCGCAGCCGTTGTTTGGTGTGCGTTATGCGGCACCCGGTTCACCACAATGGGCGGCACGCATCGCCCAGCTTGATGCGCAGTACCCCATTGCCGCCGACCACGCGTGGGGACTCGATCACGGCAGTTGGTCTGTGTTGTGCCACATGTTTCCGCAAGCCGACATTCCGGTGTTGCAGTTGAGTCTGGACATTGCCAAAACCCCGGCACAACATTATCAATTTGCCAAAGTGCTTGCCCCGTTACGTGACGAGGGTGTGTTGATAATCGGCAGCGGCAACATCGTGCATAATCTACGGCAGGTGGTGTGGCGTGATGAAGCCTATGATTGGGCCATCGAGATAGACCAACTCGTCGCACAGCAGATTGAAGCAGGTAATCACCAGGCGTTGATTGACTATCAGCACTTGCATCCTAAGATGTTATTGGCCGTGCCTACTGCGGAACATTATTTGCCACTGTTGTACATTCTGGCATTGCAGGAATCAACGGATTCGGTGAGCTTCTTCAATGAAACCGTTACCTTGGGGTCGATGTCGATGCGGGGGGTACAGATTGGGTAGGGTTTTCAGATCATTATAGGAAGTGCTGGAATAACCCCAGGTTCGCTGTAAGCGCTCTACCAACCCCAATCTATTCAGCGAGGCGTGATGTCGGCTAAAGTTGCCGCATGGAAACTCCACGGCAACAAGCTCTCCATTTCATCAACGGTGCTTGCTGCTGGCAAGTGTTCCAGCACATGGCGCAGCCATGCGCTCTACCATTTTCCAGCCTCCTCTTTCCCCAACCGTCGCCATAAAATAGCCGTCCATCCAAAACTCACCTGCCCATAACACTTTCTTCACCGCAGGTTTTCCCCGAAATATCGCCTTCGCCGTGATGCTCTTGAACACTCTTACTATTCATACCAATATCCCAAACATGACATTGCAACAACCTTCCTATGCGCACGCTTTTCAAGCATAAGCCCCAGAGATAGAATGCTCCCCTGTAAGCCCGTAGCGTGCTTATCGTGCATTGTGCCACATCTCAGTACACACGGTTGATAATGTAGCTGTAAGGCTCTGGCGGGGCTAAAACCCCATCCTTCCATGGGGAGTCAAGCAAGACGCGGGATAGCGTAGCAATAGCGATGTAAGTGGGTATGTTGATATTGCCATGGAATAATCGGAATAGCGTTACGGATTGAGTTACCCCGAAGCCCGCAAATACTGGTACAGCGTTTCCCGACTGATGCCGAAGTCGCGCGCAACCTGGGCTTTTTTGTCCCCCGCGTCGATGCGACGGCGCAACTCGATAACATCCATGTCCGAAAGCGATTTTTTGCGACCCCGATAGACGCCGCGCTGCTTGGCCAATGCAATGCCCTCACGCTGCCGTTCGCGGATCAGGGAACGCTCAAATTCCGCGAAGGCGCCCATCACCGACAGCATTAAATTGGCCATGGGCGATGGCATAATGACATGCCCACTTGACAAAATCATCTTTAATCGCTACGATTCGAATCGAATCGAATCGACCAACATTAGGAGATCAGTCATGGCACAGACCAATACCAAAGTGCTTACCGCCCACGTCCCATTGCCGCTGGCCGAGAAGGTCGATCAGATGGCCGCTCGCCTTGAGCGGTCACGCGGCTGGATCATGAAGCAGGCGCTGTCGGCCTGGATCGACCAGGAAGAGGAACGTAGCCGTCTGACGCGAGAAGCATTGGCCGATGTGGATGCCGGGTGCGTCATCGATCACCAGGCCGTGCAGGCGTGGGCCGAAAGCCTCAGCACGGATGCTCCCTTGCCGCTGCCACGCTGATGGAATTGAAGTGGACGAGCAAAGCGTTATCGGATCTGGTGCGGTTGCATGAGTTTCTGACGCCTGCGAGCAAACCAGCCGCAGCGCGTGCTGTACAAGCGCTTACCGCAGTGCCGACAACCTTGTTGAAGAACCCGCGCATTGGGGAGCGGCTGTTCGAATTCGAGCCGCGCGAGGTACGGCGGATTCTCGTCGGGCACTACGAGATGCGCTACGAAATTCAGGGATCCACTCTTTATGTGCTGCGGCTGTGGCATACGCGCGAGGATCGGTAGTGTGGCTTTGGCGAAGGTGGTTGATCTCTTGGGGCGCGGAAGTGGATTGACATCATTATGTGGTCGCATCATCTCCATGCACGGACGCGGCTTGTGCCGCCATCGCGGCCGTGCATGGATTTACCGTGGCGACACGCGATACCGAGCCGTTTGCGGCCACGGGCGTGTCCGTCATCAATCCGTGGGAAGTGTAATCAAGATCCAGGCTCGGCGAAGGTACTGGATCCCTTCGAGTGAATAGGAGCTAGAAGCTCGTAATTTGTGCGATACAATCAAGGCATATACCTTGACATATCCCATCAAAAGGCATATACCTTGGTATATATCTCCACAAGAGGATGCCGCCATGAGCCAAATAGCCAAACTGTTCACCAACGGCCGCAGCCAGGCCGTACGCCTGCCCGCCGCCTATCGGTTCGACACCAAGGAAGTCTTCATCCGCCAGGATCCGGAAACCGGCGACGTCATCTTGTCGCGCAAGCCGGCGACGTGGGATGACTTCTTCATCGCGCTCAAGGATGCCAATGTGCCAGCCGATTTCCTGGACGAGAAGGAGCGCAACCAGGGCAGGCACAATCGTGACCCCTTCGCGGGATGGAGCGAATGACGCGATACATGCTCGACACCAACACGGTAAGTTATTTAATCAAAGGGCATCCGGCGGTTTCCAGGCGCGTGGTGAACGTCCCGATGGCATCCCTTTGCGTTTCATCCATTACCCAGGGCGAGCTGCTGTTCGGGTTGGCGAAGCGGCCGGATGCAAAACGGCTCCATACGGCCGTGAGGGAGTTTCTACTGCGCGTCGACGTACTACCGTGGGATAGCGCTATCGCAGAGTGTTATGGTGCCGTGCGAGCCGAGTTGGAGCGCCAGGGCAAAATACTCGGGCCACTCGATCTGCTGATCGCCACCCATGCCTTGGGCGTAGGCGCAATATTAGTGACAAACGACCAGGCGTTTTGCCAGGTTGCCGACTTGCATGTCGAGGACTGGGTTTAATCAAAGTGAGGTGACAGGGCGAGACGTTCCGTCCATTCTGTCGTCATTCTGTAAAAGGCATTGTTAATTAAGTATAGCTAAAAAGTGATCATGTGCTGAAGGTCGTAGAGATTGACGAAATGCACAGTTATGTTGGGTCAAAAAAAACTATTGCTGGATATGGATTGCTGTTGATCGACATGGAAAGAAATTCATCGACTGCGTTACTGGTGCACGGGATACCCTCACCGGACAAAAGTTATGGGACGCGTTAGAAAAGAAAGAGCCAGGAAGAGTAGCCACCGATTATTGGAAGCCCTATGAGGCCTTTGTCCCGAGTAGAAACATACACAGTCAAAGGCTGAAACATTCACCGTGGAAGGCTATAACAGCCTCTTCCGCCATTTCCCAGCAAGAATGCGTAGAAAAACCAAGTGCTACAGCAAATGTGAAAAAATGCTGAAATTTTCCATGAAACTACGCATGACCAAATGGAACGGCGATTTAGCTATACTTAATTAACAATTCCTTGATTTAATGGTGCCGGCGGAGGGAATCGAACCCCCGACCTACTGATTACAAATCAGTTGCTCTACCAACTGTGCTACGCCGGCGATGCGTAGGATGAAAATGCACGAGTGTGCTTGTGATGCAGATAAGGCAGTCCGCTATTTTAAGGCAAGGCGCGCCTTAAGG
>JANOOA010000267.1:0-22243 GCA_031421115.1 Gammaproteobacteria bacterium
CCAATACCCGCACGTTGCTCAACCGTATAACGGTACCGGCAACCCTTGCATAAATAACGCTGCCGACCTTGGGCAATACCGTCTTTGCAGTACACTTTGCCGTCACATTTCGGACAATCCATCATAACCTCCCCTCATAAACACATGATTGCCCGGTTATTATAACGCTATCTATATTAGATTAGCAATGCTATGCCAGCAGCGTCAGTTCTTTTTGGGCGATGCCGCCTGTGGCAAGGGTCTTTTCAGCCGCGCCAGGTGAAACCAATTCACGGGCACAGTAGGCGAGATGACCATAAATGAGGTATGCTTGTACGCTTTACAACAAGATCAAACCTCATGGATATAGACAACGATGTAGCCGAACAACTGCACACCCTGCGCGATTTTGTGCGGTGGGGTGCCAGCCGATTCAGTCAGGCTAACCTGTTTTTTGGTCACGGCACCGACAACGCCATTGACGAAGCCTTGTATCTGGTATTGCACGCCCTGCATCTTAAGCACGGCCTGCCTGCCGAGCTGATGCAGGCTAGACTGACGATGAGCGAACGTCGCGCTGTCATTCAATTATTGGAGCGGCGGGTGAATGAGCGCTTGCCAGCGCCGTACCTCACCCATGAGGCGTGGTTTGCCGGGTTGAGTTTTTATGTGGACGAACGCGTGTTAGTGCCGCGTTCTCCGATCGCGGAATTGATTGAAAGTGGCTTTGCACCGTGGCTGATGCCTGATCAAGTCGCTCATATACTTGATTTATGCACGGGCAGCGGCTGCATCGCCATCGCTTGCGCCCAGGCCTTTCCTGAAGCACGGGTAGATGCCAGCGACATTTCACGCGATGCTCTGGCAGTAGCCAATATTAATATTAGAAAACATGGGCTGGAAACGCGTGTGCGGGCGATAGAGTCAGATTTGTTTGCCGGGCTTAATCTACAGGAAGGATGCCAATACGACCTCATTGTCAGTAATCCACCTTATGCCGCACTTCATGAAATGGCCATCCTGCCGCTGGAATATCAACGCGAGCCGTCACTGGCATTGGTGTCGGGTGTAGAAGGGCTGGATGCCACCGTGCGTATTTTGCGCGATGCCTTGCAGTATCTGGCGCCGGGCGGACTGCTGGTCATTGAAGTGGGCAACAGCGCAGCGGCTTTAAGCGAACGCTTTCCCGATGTGCCCTTTATATGGCCTGAGTTCGAGCGAGGTGAAGGAGGGGTGTTTATGCTGACCCATGATGCCTTGCAGGAATATCACCACGAATTTATCACCGGATAAGAGCCGCCAGGAGCACACCGCTGCGTTGCCGGATGTTTAAATGCTGCGGCGCACATGAGTAACCACCGCATGTAAACAGTATCACCAATCATTTTTTTGCAGAATTACACAGGAATTTTCATGAAAGTAATGCATCGCGGCTTATTGTTAGCCGTCAGCGGCAGTTTAATGTGGTTAGGTATGGCGGTTTCTGTGGCTGCAGCGCCTTTTCAAGCGTTGCAGCCCTTGCCCAAACAGCCGCCTATTCCTCAAGACAATCCCATGAGTCGAGCTAAGATTGCGCTGGGTCAGCAGTTGTTTTTTGATCCGCGTTTATCCGTCACCGGCACCCATTCGTGTAACACTTGTCACAATGTCATGGCAGGTGGTGAAGACGGCCGCGCCGTATCGGTAGGCGTGAATGGCGTGGTGGGCACACGCGGTGCGCCCACGGTGTGGAACGCCGCATTCAGCACGGTGCTGTACCGTGATGGCCGTGCCGCCAGCCTCGAAGATCAGGTCAAAACCCATCTGCTGAGCACTACTGAAATGGGCATGCCCAATGAGCAGGCAGTGGTCGCGCGCATTGCCGCGATTCCCGGTTATGCCAGCCAATTTGCCAGAGTTTTTCGTGGCACAGATGCGGTGAGTTACACTAACATTGCCAAAGCCATCGCCACCTATGAACGCACCCTGATTACGCCAGATAGTGCCTACGACCGCTATTTGCGCGGAGATAAACAGGCTATTTCTGCGCAGGCCAAGCGCGGTCTTAATGAATTTCAGAAAGTGCAATGCGTCTCCTGCCATTTCTGGGTAAACCTGGCTGGCCCCGTGCCCGGCCTGGCACTTCAGATGGGCGAGGGGTTTTATGAACTGTTCCCCAACTACACAGGCAGCGCTTACGATCAACAATATCAACTGGCCGATGACCTGGGGCGTTATAATGTCACCGGCATTGAAAGTGACCGGCGCATGTGGCGCGTGATGAGCTTGCGTAATGTCGCCGTCACCGCGCCGTATTTTCATAACGGCACGGTGAAAAAGCTTGACGAGGCGGTGCGGGTGATGGGTAAAACCCAATTGAACGTCAACTTAACCGACCAACAGGTGCAGGACATTGCCGTGTTCCTCAATACCCTCACTGGCAAATTTCCCGAACAAAAAATGCCACGGCTGCCGCTCACACCGAATGGCAGTGTCATTGACCCACCATTACAATAAATAATTATTTTTAACGGATTTCAACCATGACCATTAATCGAGAAGAAGCTGAAGCCGTTTATGCCAAGGCCGATCTGCTGCATTCCCGCCAGGCTGTAGATGCCGCGTTGGATCGCATGGCTGCCGCAATTAGCGCGCAACTGGGCGACACTAACCCACTGGTGTTGTGTGTCATGATTGGCGGATTGATTCCCGCTGGTAGTTTATTAGCGCGCCTGGATTTCCCCATGCAGATTGACTATATCCATGCCACGCGTTATCGCGGCAACACACAAGGCGGCACCTTGCGCTGGATCGCCAAACCGGCCTGCTCCATGAAAGACCGCATAGTGTTGTTGATTGACGATATTCTTGACGAAGGCATCACCCTGGCCGCCATCATTGACGAATGCAAGGCCGACGGCGCGCAGGCTGTTCATACCGCCGTGCTGGTCGAAAAATTGCATAACAGAAAGAATGGACTCAAAGCGACATTTAAAGGTCTGGATGTGGAAGACCGCTATGTATTTGGATACGGCATGGATTATAAAGGCTATTTACGCAACGCGCCCGGCATCTATGCAGTTGCAAACGACATGTTGAATAAATAAGTACTCGAAAATTTCCAGGTTCCGTTGCGTCTTTCGGGAACGACTATGATTTTTAAATCACTTAGAAAACACTTAATCTCATGACAAAACTTGCCCTTATCGGTGGTACCGGTCTAACTTCGCTCAAGTCACTGGAAATTATTCGGCGTGAAGTCGTCCACACGCCTTATGGCGAAGCGTCGGGTCCATTAACGCACGGCATGCTATTTGGCAAAGAAGTCGTATTTCTCGCACGCCACGGCTATGGACACACCATCCCGCCCCATAAAATCAATTACCGCGCCAATATTTGGGCGTTACAACATGCTGATGTAAGTAATATCATTGCCATTGCGGCGGTGGGTGGCATACGCAATGACATGGTGCCGGGGCGGCTGATTATTCCAGATCAAATCATAGACTATACCGGGTCGCGTAAAAACACCTTTTTTGAAGATGGATTAACCGAGGTAGTGCATATTGATTTTACTTTTCCCTACGATGAAATCTTGCGTCAACGCTTGCTCAAAGGGTGCCATACCGCGCAGCTTGATGTCTGCGAGGGCGGCACCTATGGTGTGACCCAAGGCCCGCGTCTCGAAACCGCCGCTGAAATTGATCGTAGGGAGCGTGATGGTTGCGCCATGGTGGGTATGACCGGCATGCCTGAAGCCGCACTGGCACGTGAGATGGGACTAAGCTACGCCACCTGCGCCGTTAGTGTTAATTGGGCAGCGGGTCGTGGCGGGGGCAGTATCATTAAAATGGAAGAAATCAACGCCACTGTAAAAACCGGCATGGAAAAAGTGCGCGAATTACTGGGTCATGTCGTGCCATTGGTGTAAGCCTCTATTTCAAAATCATTACGCTGTAGAATGGTCCAATAGCTTTGGACAGGCACGCAGAGGCGCTCGCCCTGATCGGCAAACTGTACGGCATAGAGCGTGAGCACAAAGCGTCAAATGTACTGCGAGTACGGCACCCCCCATCAAGACCTCTGGCAATGCGCACCAAATTAATGCGAATCTCTCCAGGTGACGCACCAAAATAGTGCTTATCATTCTTTACGCCATCCCGATTAAAAAATAACATATTGATATTAAATACTATTTATAAGTGGCATGAAATCTGCTGTAGGTTGAATGTCGTATGGCTACAGCCATGCCATCAACCGGCTCTGCCGTAAAGTTAAGCACGCTGGGCACACAACACCTGGTTTTTTTGAGGGGTAATATTATGAAATTAGTTACCGCCATTATCAAGCCTTTCAAGCTCGATGATGTACGAGAGGCGCTATCTGAGGTAGGCGTGCAAGGGATTACCGTCACGGAGGTCAAGGGATTTGGCCGACAAAAGGGGCATACGGAGCTTTACCGGGGTGCTGAATATGTCGTCGATTTTCTGCCGAAAGTGAAAATCGACATTGCGGTCCCGGACGATCTTCTGGATCGTGTTATTGAAGCAATTGCGAAAGCGGCCAATACCGGAAAAATCGGTGACGGCAAAATCTTTGTTTTCAATCTTGAACAGGCCATACGTATCCGCACAGGCGAAACCGGTCCAGAAGCGTTGTAATCGACGGAGGAACACTCATCATGATTTTCAGCAAGCATAATAAACTTATTAATTTTTTATTTTTCCTGGGAGCAACCTTGTTGCCAGCGCTGGTATGGGCTGAGGGTGTAATACCCGCACCAGCACCTACGGCTAACCCCGGCGATACGGCATGGATGCTGACCTCTACCGCACTGGTGTTAATGATGACAATTCCTGGTCTCGCGCTGTTTTATGCAGGCATGGTGCGCAGCAAAAATGTGTTGTCGGTGATGATGCAGTGTTTTGCCGTTACATCGTTGGTGACGATAATTTGGATGGTGTATGGTTATAGCCTGGCGTTTGATGTCACCGGCATGGAGAAAGGCGTCACCAACGTCAATTCGTTTATCGGTGGATTAAGCAAGGCATTTTTGTCCGGTGTCACGGTTGAAAGTCTCACCGCAACAGTTCCTGAAACCGTGTTCATGACATTTCAGATGACCTTTGCCATTATCACTCCGGCACTTATTGTCGGCGCGTTTGCTGAGCGTATGAAATTCTCTGCCATGTTGTGGTTCACCGGTATTTGGGTGACCGTGGTCTACGCGCCGATTGCACACATGGTGTGGAGTGGCGATGGTGGCTTCTTCTGGGATATGGGTGTGCTGGATTTTGCAGGTGGTACGGTAGTACACATTAATGCCGGTATCGCTGGCCTGGTGGCAGCACTGGTGCTGGGCAAGCGGAGGGGCTATCCCACCACAGCGATGCCGCCACATAACCTCACCATGACCCTGGCGGGTGCATCGTTGCTCTGGGTCGGCTGGTTCGGCTTTAACGCCGGTAGCGCCGTGGCCGCAAATGGCACGGCAGGCATGGCCATGGCCGTCACGCAAATCGCCACCGCCGCTGCTGCGCTGGCCTGGATGTTTGGCGAGTGGTTGACGCACGGCAAACCCAGCGTATTGGGCATTGCTTCCGGTGCGGTTGCCGGTCTGGTCGCCATTACGCCAGCGTCAGGCTATGTTGGGCCGATGGGTGCGCTGGCAATTGGCTTGGCCGCCGGTCTGGTGTGCTTCCTCGCGTCCACCAAACTAAAACGCATGCTGGGTTATGACGATGCTCTGGATGCATTTGGCGTGCATGCAGTGGGTGGCATTGTCGGCGCCCTCCTCACAGGCGTCTTTGCAGCGGCCAGCATGGGTGGTTCTAAAGTTGATCTGGATATTGCCGGGCAATTGTTTATTCAGTTCAAAGGTGTAGCAATTACTGTGATCTATTGTGCTGTAGCCACCTTTATTATCCTCAAGGTGCTGGATGCAATTATTGGGTTGCGCGTTACAGAAGAACAGGAAACGGAAGGGCTTGATCTCACTCAACACAACGAGCGGGGTTATAACCTTTAAAATAGATGGGCGCGCTCAAAAACCAAGTGCAACATTTTTAGAGGATGATGCCCAGTTCGCGCGCCGCGCGCGAGGACTGGGCATTTCCGCGTCCGGGTCGGCGTCCTTCGTATCAGTGGCTGCGATTGTGCTGTGTTTGCCGCTGTAGCGTGCTCGGGTACGCCGTGTGCCACGATGTGGTCGTGCAGCACGTGCATGTAGTCCAACAATGAACACCAACAGGGTGTAATAGTCGCCGCGCCCCTCCCTCCCCCTTGATAACGCCTTACCAGCCGCCGCAGGTGGCGCAGGCTGACGCCGCTGCGCCGCGTCCCGTGGGTGTGTTTGTCCTCTCTCAGCAAGCCCAGTATTTGCGCCCGTTCCACTTCTTTTTGACTCATTAATCCATCCATTTTGTAACGTCCCCCGCTTTTTTGACAGGGAACAGTTTAATCAAAAGCGGACATTACTACTTGGGGCTAACAAAAAACAGGTAAATGTGTCACCCATTGCATGTTATTCTAATATAGGTGAAACTGGTGTAATGGTCGGTCATTCTGGAGCAACTATGAAGTTCAATACTCGCAATTTTCTGATTTTAACGCTGGGTCTGGTGATGGGCATTTCCGTCAGTATCGGACACAGCGTGTTTGCCGAACGGGACAAACCCATCGCCAACACCTCCCTGCCCCTGGATGAACTGCGCGCCTTCACCGAAGTGATGAACAAGATCAAATCGGACTATGTCGAGCCTGTCGAAGACAAAACCCTGCTGCAAAATGCCATACGCGGCATGTTGTCAGGCCTCGATCCGCACTCGGCCTATCTGGATGCCGACTCCTTTAAGGATCTACAAGTCAGCACCACTGGTGAATTCGGCGGCCTGGGCATTGAAGTGGGCATGGAGGATGGCTTTGTAAAAGTCATCTCCCCCATTGACGACACCCCTGCCCAGCAAGCGGGCATTCATGCCGGCGACTTGATCATCCGCCTCGACGATACCCCGGTGAAAGGGTTGACCCTGGGCGAAGCCGTCAACCGCATGCGCGGCAAACCGGGCAGCGAAATCGTCCTCACCGTGGTGCGTGAAGGTGAAGAAAAACCCCTTAAATTTACCCTTAAACGCGCCGTCATCAAAGTGAGCAGCGTGAAAGGACGCACCCTGGAGCCAGGCTTTGGTTACGTGCGTATTTCGCAGTTTCAGTCCAACACGGGCGAGAGTCTGACAAGCTTCATCACCAAACTCAAGCAGGAAAACGGTGACAAACTGAAGGGCTTGGTACTGGATCTGCGCAACAACCCCGGCGGCGTACTGAATGCGTCCGTGGATGTCGCCGACGCCTTCCTGGAAAAAGGCCTGGTGGTCTATACCGATGGCAGGGTGCGCGATTCACACCAGAAATTCAACGCCAAACCTGGCGATGTTCTCAAGGGCGCGCCCTTGATAGTGCTCATCAATGGTGGCTCTGCTTCCGCTTCAGAAATTGTTGCTGGCGCATTGCAAGACCATAAACGCGCCATCCTCATGGGCAGCAAAAGCTTCGGCAAAGGCTCTGTGCAAACCGTAGTGCCTATGGGCGATGGTGCCGCGCTCAAGATCACCACTGCACGGTATTACACACCGTCCGGCCGCTCGATTCAGGCCGAAGGCATTACGCCGGATATCCTGCTGGAAAACGTCAAAATATCCATTGTAGACAAGCCAGTTGTCGATGCGTTAAAAGAAGCTGACTTGAGTGGCCATCTGCAAAACGGCAAAAAACCTGCGGAAGATGCAGGCAAAAAACCCGCCGATGCGAAGCCCGCTGGTAAAGACGCAAAAGATGCGAAAAAAGAACCCGAGAAACTAGCCAATACCGATTACCAGTTATATGAAGCCCTAAACCTGCTGAAGGGACTGACTATTATGCGGGAAAAAGATCTTTAAAGTCCCCCTGAGTCCCCCTTTTTACCCGCAAGAGGTACGCCGGTGGGTTCCCCGCTGCTGCGCAGCGACCCTTCCGCAGTCAAAGGGGGAGGACACCCACGCACTGAACGCTTTCCCCCTTTGGAAAAGGGGGATCAAGGGGGATTTAATTAACTCCCCTCCCCCACCTCTTTCTCCATTTGTTCCAGGCTGAGATGGCGCACGTCTTTGCCCTTCACTTGGTAAATAACGTATTCACAAATATTACAGGCGTGGTCACCAATCCGCTCCAGCGCGCGCGCGGCCCACATCACATGTAGCGCACGGGTAATGGTGCGCGGGTCTTCCATCATGAACGTGATCATCTGGCGCATGACGCCTTCATATTCCTTGTCAATCTGACGATCATCACCAGCGACACGCACTGCAGCTATGGTGTCCATACGCGCATAGGCGTCCAACGCATTATGCACCATGTGCCGCACATGCGTGCCCAGGGTCTGTATCTCCATATAGTTATTTTTAGGGCGCTCTTCAGCGGCAAGCTGCACTGCCATACGTGCAATCTTCTCTGCCTCATCGCCGATCCGCTCAAGATCAGTAATAGTCTTGATTACCATCAACACCAGACGCAAATCACCGGCCGCCGGCTGGCGACGCGCGATGATCTGGTTACAGTCCTCATCAATGGTGACCTCAAAGCTATTAACCTTGTAGTCAGTCACAATCACCTCTTCGGCCAGAGTGACATTCCCCTGTACCAGAGCAGTAATGGCATGTTCAATCTGTTGCTCCACCAACCCACCCATTTGCAGAACCAGCGTGCGAATGTTTTCAAGATCGGCATTATACTGGCGAGAAATATGTGTATCTAAGGGTTCCATCAATGTTCTCCTTGCCATGCCAAGAATGGCGATTAACCGTAACGTCCAGTAATATAGTCTTCAGTACGTTTCTGCACGGGGTTTGTGAAAATGGTATTGGTATTTGAAAATTCCACGACTTCGCCCATGTGCATAAAAGCCGTGTAATCTGAAACGCGCGCCGCCTGCTGCATGTTATGTGTGACAATCAAAATGGTAACCTGTTCTTTAAGTTGCGAAATCAATTCTTCAATACTGGCCGTGGCGATCGGGTCAAGCGCCGAGGTTGGCTCATCGAACAACATCATCTCCGGATCCGTAGCCAGTGCCCGCGCAATACATAAGCGTTGCTGCTGCCCCCCCGACAAATTAAACGCCAGACTATTGAGTCGATCCTTCACTTCATTCCACAAGGCGGCACCCCGCAGCGCCTTTTCCACTTTCTCATCAAGTTTTCTGCGGTTGGATATGCCCCGCACCCGTAAACCATACGCCACGTTCTCATAAACTGTTTTAGGAAAAGGATTGGGTTTCTGAAATACCATGCCGATGCGCATGCGCACTTCGATAGGGTCAATCTTCGCATGCAGGATATTGACATCATCGGGATACAACATGATCTCGCCATCATAACGATTCCCCGGATATAAATCATGCATGCGGTTAAAACAACGTAGAAAAGTCGACTTTCCGCAGCCAGAAGGGCCAATCAAGGCGGTAATGCGCTTTTCGGCAATCGTTAAATTAATGTTTTTAAGCGCCTGATATTCCCCATAATAGAAATTCAGACTTTTGGCTTCGGATTTAAGTAAGCCCATCATATTTTCAGACACACGCTTGCTCCTACCACTTGATACGTTTGCGGAAATGATAACGAATGTAGATTGCCAGAGCATTCATTATTACAGTCATGACAATCAACACCAAACCCGCCGCTGCGGCATTGTAATGAAATATTTCCTGGGGACGCGATACCCAGTTGAACATCTGGATAGGCATCACCGTAAATGCCGATGACATCCACTCAAAAGATACATACGGAAATTCGCCCTTAAAGGGTGATTCCGGCAAAAATGCGATGTAAGTCAGCGCACCGATAGTAATAAGCGGTGCCGTCTCGCCAATGGCGCGAGACAAAGCGATAATCACACCCGTCAATATTCCGGCCGTTGAATAAGGCAAAACATGCTGCGACACTGTCTGCCACTTGGTGGCTCCCAGGGCAAACGCACCCTCACGAATAGTGAGGGGAATAGAACGAACTGCCTCGCGCGTCGTTACAATCACGACAGGTAAAATCAATATCGCCAAAGTTAATCCCGCCGCTAAAACGCTCTGCCCCAAATCCAGTTGATAGACAAATAAACCCAAGGCAAGAAGGCCATAGACAATGGAAGGCACGCCGGCCAGATTGGTTACATTGATTTCTATCAGATCAGTCATCCAGTTTTTGGCTGCGTATTCTTCCAGATATACACCCGCTGCCACGCCTAACGGCACCGCAGAAAGCACCGTTATCATCATCACCAGTGTGGTGCCTACCCACGCCGAGAGTATGCCTGCTTTGGCCGCATGCCGAGACGGAAATGAGGTAAAGAAATCCCAGGAAATACGCGGCAATCCATCCATCGCCATACCGACAATGAGTGCCGCCAAGGTAATAATACCGCCCAACATCGCAAATAATCCTACGATGGAAAAAATAATATCCCAGCGTTTATGGCGCACGACCATGGCGCGTATTGCCTGAACGGACTGGGTGGGTGATTGATTGGGCATGTCAATAGACCTCACGGAAGCGCCTGCGCAGCCAATGGCCGGCAATATTAAACACCAACGTCATCAACATCAACGTCAGACCAGCAACGAAAATGGTTTGGTAGCCGATACTGCCATGAGGCAAGTCACCCAGGCTGACTTGCACAATGTAAGCGGTGATGGTCGCGGCAGGCTCCATGGGATTCCACGTGAAATTGGGCTGCATACCCGCCGCTACGGCAACTATCATCGTCTCACCAAGCGCACGTGAAATGCCCAGAATATAAGCGGCGGCAATGCCGGAAAAAGCTGCGGGGGTAACCACACGTAGCGCGGTTTGAAAGCGCGTTGCGCCCATCGCGTAAGAACCTTCACGAATGTGCATGGGCACCGCACGCATCGCATCTTCACTGATCGAGCTTATGTAAGGAGTGATCATCACACCCATTACCAGCCCGGCGCTGAGCATATTAAAACCGGGCAATTCGGGAAAGAAGTATTGCAATAATGGCGTGACAAACAACAATGCGAAATAACCATATACGATGGTAGGAATGCCATTCAGGAGCTCCAGCACGGGTTTCACAAGTTCTCTGACACGGTGCGGCGCGAATTCACTTAAATAAATCGCAATAATCGTACCCAGCGGAATCGCCACCGCCAATGCCACGCCTGCCGTCACCAGCGTGCCCGCCACCAGCGGCATGATGCCGTAATGTGCATCATCAAATAAAGGAGTCCATTGGGTATCAGTAAGAAAATCGACTATCGAGACATGCGCAAAAAAACCCAGTGATTCGCGCACCAGAATCACTACAATGGCGACCGTAATAGCCACTGAAGAGAGTGCAGCCAAAAACAGTAATGACTCAATAATACGCTCGCGCACGTAGCGCATGCGGCGATGGGCGAAACGGGAAGACTTCAGATTTTCAGACACAGGCCAGCCTTTGAAAAGACGCAACTCGCAAAAAGTAGGCGTTATAATATGACAAAATTATTACAGTAAGATGACAAACGTAAAATTTAAGCGCTGTGTTATCCCAGATTTTCCATTAGCCTCGTAGCGAGGGTGCGCAAGGTGCTGAAGATGGGTGAGAACAGTTGAAAAGCAGTCGGAGGCGCAGTCACTCTACGGTGACAGACTGTTTTTCAACTTTTCTCGCGCAGATTCCGTGCTTTGTGCGGCCGCAGTAGAGGGCTAATGGAAAATCTGGGATTATGAAAACATGGGCGGATCATCGTACAATCATGAACCGATAGGTGAGCGTAGTTCGACCAATGTTCCGTCAGGACAACGAACATAGGACACCACTTGCCCCCAGAAAAACCATACTCAAGCTGGTGACACCCCATAGACATACCATTTCTTATTAAAAATCAAATTGTTATATAACCGTCTGAGCAAAACTGCCGGACACTACTGGTGCAATATAACGTGGACAACCCACCTCTTCCTATCGTTACTGTGATTGCCGCAACGCCCGAGTTGCGTGTGATAGCACGCGCGCTCGCTACTGAACTCGGCATGCCTTACCATGATGATGCCTCGTCGTCTTTTGCTTTTATGTTGGCCGTAACACCCGACCATATAGAATTGCGCACAGCGGAATCAACTGGGGCAGTGCATGTGGATTTCACCGCAGGCGCACTGGCGCATCGCCGACGCTTTGGTGGTGGGCGTGGGCAACCGCTGGCGCGCGCAGTAGGACTCAAGAAAGGTGCCATGCCCCAAGTGCTGGATGCTACCGCAGGATTAGGGCGCGATGCCTTTGTGTTGGCCAACCTGGGCTGTACAGTGCATATGGTCGAGCGATCACCGATCAGCGTAGCGCTATTACGCGATGGTTTGCGGCGTGCTTATAGCGACCCTGAAATTGGTGAAATGGTGCAACATCGCATGAAGCTGACGTTTGGCAATGCCTGCTCTATCATGCATCAACTTCAAGATAGCGGGCGGCCCGAGGTGGTATATCTTGATCCCATGTACCCCCACCGTAACAAAAGTGCGCGGGTGAGAAAAGAAATGCGTGCTTTTCAACTCGTAATTGGCGAGGATGCGGATAGCGCCGAATTGCTCGGAGCTGCATTGGTGTGTGCGCGGCAACGCGTGGTGGTAAAGCGTCCGCGTCTTGCGCCGCCTATTATGGGACCTAAAGCGAGCATGACCATCGAAAGCAAGAACACACGATATGATGTGTACTTAACGTCGTTGTTGACCTCATAACAGGGTGTACATAAAATCATTCTTGCCTGGCCTGCGCCTCCAGCAAACTACGGTCGTCCTGCACCAGCGTTTTTGATTTGAGAAACACCCACGTCATGGCAAAGCCTACGGCATGATATTGCCTGGTCTTGACCAGCGGCGATGCCGTAAATACTGCGCCTTGCAACGTATCATAACGTCCAAACACACCAAACCATAGATCGCCAAAGCGCCTTTGCACACCCATGCTCACACGACTGCCGCCATACCCGCCGCTGGCATGATACTCAGGCCGGTCAGCAGCCACGTAAGCGGCGTCTACCGTATAAAAATAATCATGGTAACTTTCATCCGCATAAATCGGGCCGGCGGCGATACTGGCCTTCCACGACGCATGCCGTCGCTCATTTCTCCAGGTGTATTCCACAAAAGGCGCCACTATCCACCCCACGTGACCGATATCGAAACTCCTTGCTGAAAACGCGGCGCGTAATGGCAAATGCAGCCAAAGGTCATGATTGATTTCATCGCCCTTCCACAGACGCATTTCCAGTGAAGGCCCCACTTCTAAAGTGGTCTCAAGACTGGGCATACCGGCACGCGCACCATTTTCATCCCTGGGCACAGGCACACCGCCCGCCAGGCTAAAATCCAGCACGACACGATCCGAACTGAAAACATTACCCCGAATGCCGGACTTATCAATTTTTAAACGCTCACCGCGATAAATTACATAAGGCAGAGGTAGCACATAACTTTTGTCCTGATCTGCCCCACGATAAAAAGGCACGTTTAAACCTGCGACCCCCACCCCCACTTCCCAAAGTGGTAAACCATCCGCCCATGTTGCGTTTGACACAGGAAAAATCAATAATACAAACAATGCAACGTGCCGAACGGTCATAATATAAGCCTTGGAAGGGTAACTTACTAATCAGATTGCAATATTAAGCGATACCCCGAAAAATAACTACGCAGGAGCAGCAAAAGCATGGCCGATTGTCTGTTTTGTAAAATGCTGGCAGGGAAAATCGAGCCAGATGTCGTTTATGAAAATGACAGTATTATGGCATTTCGTGACATTAATCCCCAGGCGCCCGTGCATGTGTTGATCATTCCTAAAAAACACATTGCGACCATTAACGACTTGCCCGACACTGACGCCCTGCTCGCTGGCGAACTTTTCATCGCCGCAAAAAAAGTCGCAACACTTACCGGCATTGCCGAATCGGGGTACCGCATGGTGATGAATTGCAATGCGGACGCAGGCCAGTCGGTGTTTCATATTCACCTGCATGTGCTGGGTGGTCGCCGCCTGGAATGGCCGCCAGGTTAACTCTGGATATCTTCTTACCTGAACCGGCTAAAATATTAGCTCACCTGCCACAAGCAGGCGGCTATGTTCTGCTACGCTTATCCGCACCCCAATGCGCCGCACATGCCCAACCAGGCACCCTTGTGCGCCTGACGAACAACAGCTGGCTAACACTTAGCATCCCACTATTGCGCGCAGATGAGCGTACCGGCTGGATAGAAATACTTTCAACAACATCAGCCCTCCCCGCCTTTAGCATGGGCGAACTTATTACACTTAATATCGTGCCTGGCCCTGTTTTTATCCTGCCCAGCCGACCCTGCCCATTGATAATCGGCGATGCTAACGGCACCGCGCCCACGGTATTTATGGTAGATAAAATTCGCCAGAAAAAAAACTTTCGGCCTTTGATATTGCTTGGCTATGATACTGCGCCACCGTTCATTGCCGCACCCTCGCGCATTCTAGTGCAGGGCATGCCCAGCGGCGTGATTGCCGCCATGCCATTACTGGAAGACTGGGGCATACCCGGCCGTATCGCCCATACACAAGGACGACCCGGCTGCTTCGATGGGACAGTGGAGGAATTGACCCATCTGTGGCTGTACGCGCTAACCAGTGCACAGCGCGCTGAAACGGAGATTCTTGTCAGCGGATCAAGCGCCCTGACAAACGCTGTAGCAGAGTTCGCCCGCCAGTACCAGATGCCTTGCCAGGCTCTGACTTGTTGATTTCACTGGCAACTGGCTCGACATGCTCCAGTGTCATCTCGCTTACAGCGGGGACAAGATTCCCCGTATCCAGAGAGGTGCCACGCTTGATCATCAGTCGCAGTTCATTTACCGAATCAGCATGCTGTAACGCATCTTCAACACGGATTTCGTTGGCACAATAAAGCTCATACAATGCCTGGTCAAAGGTTTTCATATGATACTGGGCTGATTTTTTCATAACATCTTTAATCAAATAGTGCTTTCCGCGCAAAATCAAATCAGCGATCAAGGGCGTATTAATTAATAACTCAGCCGCCAGACGGCGCCCCTGACGCTCCTTGTCAGGCACCAGGCGTTGCGCCAACACCGCCTTGAGATTCATGGATAAATTCATGAGTACCTGATCGCGCCGATCTTTCGGGAAAAAATTGAGGATGCGATCCAGTGCCTGATTCGCATTACTGGCATGCAGCGTTGCCAGACAAAGATGCCCGGTTTCGGCAAATGCAAAAGCGTGCTCCATAACCTCGCGGCTGCGGATTTCACCCACAGCGATCACATCGGGGGCTTGCCGCAATGAATTTTTCAAGGCCGCTTCAAATGTCTGCGTATCCAGCCCCACCTCGCGCTGCGTGACAATACAGCCATCATGCTTGTGAATAAATTCAACTGGATCTTCAATCGTAACAATATGCCCGCTGCTATGCCGGTTGCGGTGCCCAATCATCGCCGCCAACGAGGTCGATTTGCCTGACCCGGTAGCACCCACCATAATGATCAGGCCACGCTTTGCCAGCACCAGATCTTGCAATACCGGCGGCAAATGCAATTGATCCAACGTGGGAATCGCCATTTCAATACGTCGCACCACCATGCCCACGTAACCTTGCTGACGAAAAACATTAGCGCGAAAACGCCCCACGCAGTCTAATTGAATGGCAAAATTACACTCCGAACAGGTTTCAAATTCCTGACGCTGCGCAGCATTCATGATGCTATATGCAATGGCGTGGGTTTGTGCGGGGGTCAGCGGCGCTTGCGAGAATGGCACAACCCGACCGTGTACTTTAAAATTGGGAGGAACACCGGCAGTAATAAAAAGATCCGATGCTTTTTCATGCGCCATGCGCGTCAGTAATGGAGTGAAATCTATTGCTGACATCAGAATACTCTTTGACTGGGTTATGATAGGTGTATCAGGGCTGACGAAAAATGCTCACCTGTTAAGTATCGGCAATAATATTGATTATAATAGCGCAAATCCCGCGAAATTGCTGTAAATATACATTTAACATATTGTTATTATTAAATATTAAATTAATTTAAACAAAACCATGGCCATTGATCAAATAACACGTCTTTCAATCATTATTCCGGTTCTGAACGAAGCGGCCACCCTCACGGTTACGCTGCTGGCACTACAACCACTGCGCGCAGCGGGACATGAGATCATCGTGGTGGATGGCGGCAGTCATGACGCGAGCCTGTCGCTGGCTGAAGCGTGGGCAGATCAAGTGATTCGCACGGAACGTGGCAGGGCACGGCAAATGAATGCCGGCGCCACCATCGCCCACCACGAGGTGTTGCTGTTTTTACATGCTGACACACAACTGCCGCCACATGCCGATCAATTAATTATCGAAGGGTTGCAAAAAAGCACGCGCCGCCCTTCCCATCTCCATGCCCATATATGGGGACGTTTTGATGTGCAACTTTCTGGAAAATATTTTTTGTTGCGCGTCATTGAATGCAGTATGAATTGGCGCTCGCGTCTCACTGGCATCGCCACCGGAGATCAGGCAATCTTTATCTGCCGCGATTTATTTCAACGTGTCGGAGGCTTCCCTGATATTCCTTTAATGGAAGATATTACGCTATCCCGCACCCTCAAGCGTCACGGCCCGCCGCTGTGTTTACAACAACGCGTGATTACGTCCAGCCGCCGCTGGGAACAACGGGGTATTGTACGCACTCTGCTATTGATGTGGCGGCTGCGTCTGGCTTACGCGCTGGGTACCGACCCGCAACGATTAGCACAATTATATGAACACTCTAAACCATGACACATCACAACGCCTGCATCATTGTATTCGCCAAGGCTCCTGAAGCTGGCAAGGTAAAAACCCGGATGATTCCAGCGCTCGGTGCGCAAGGCGCTGCCAATCTTCATGAAAAATTGCTGCATCACACACTCGTCACCACCACCGAAGCGCGCCTGTGTCCGGTGCAATTATGGTATGCACCCTCTCGCCTGTTACAACTACATCCATTTTTTGCACGCTGTCAGAATGATTTTCCTGTCAGTCTGCATGAACAATGCGGCAATGGCCTGGGCGAACGTATGCACCACGCGCTCACTACGACGTTGCAGAAATATGCCTATGCAGCAGTGATCGGCGCCGATTGCCCAGCACTCACAGGACTGTATTTACAACAGGCGCTCGAGGCATTGCAACAGGGTTCAAACGTCGTGTTAGGCCCTGCCGAGGACGGTGGTTATGTTTTAATAGGCGCACGCCAATCACACCCCGATCTGTTTTCCGGCATAGCATGGGGAACAGCCTCGGTACTAAATGAAACGCGCGCACGCTTGCATGCACTGGAGTGGCAATGGCATGAATTAGCAGAATTATGGGACGTTGATCGCCCCGAAGACTTATCACGCCTTGAAAAAGTCCTGAAATAGTTACTGGGGAATTGCACGCAAACTCCAGGTCTCCTCCATTGCAGATTAATTACTTTATTAAATTGCAGCACCTGCCGATAAAGTTATGTCTATATATGCATTTCAGCAGGGTAAGTAATTAAAGTGCCAAACCTTTATATTGCCAGACAGCCTATTTATGACCGCGCGCTCAATGTTATCGCTTACGAGTTACTCTATCGGGACGATGACCAGAATCGTGCGGATTTTGTTAATGGTGATATCGCCACAACACAGGTTGTAATTAACACCTTTCTGGAAATTGGCCTTAAAAATCTGGTTGGGGCACATCAAGCATTCATTAATCTAACACGCTCTTTTCTGTTAGACACCTACCCGATGCCATTTTCAAAGGAACAAGTAGTACTGGAGTTACTCGAGGATATCGTCATTGATGATGAAGTGGTTGCCGCATGCCGTCGCCTCGCAACAGCAGGCCACACGATTGCACTTGATGACTTTGTTTATAGTGAAGCGTCAATGCCACTGCTGAAAATCATACACATTGTGAAAATAGATGTATTGGCATTGGGCATGGAAGAAACCCGGCGTCATGTCGAGATACTTATGCCCTTCAAGATTAAATTGCTGGCAGAAAAAATTGAAAGTCATGAAATACTTAAACAATGCCAGGCGCTGGGCTTTGATTATTTTCAGGGATATTTTCTCGCCCGGCCTAATTTTGTCAAGCAGCAGCGCGCCCCTGTTATGCGCATCACTGCACTGCGCACCTTAAGTATTTTGCAAAATCCACACGCAGAAATAAAAGATATTGAAACGACCATTGCCCAGGATGTTGCACTCAGCTATAAATTATTACGTTATATAAATTCAGCGGCGGTCTCTTTGCCGAACAAGGTTGACTCCATACATAAAGCCTTGATTATTGCCGGCACCGAGTGCATCCGTCTCTGGGCAACCCTCATTGTACTGTCCAATATTAGCGAAAAACCTCATGAGTTAATGACCATCGCCATGGCGCGCGCAAAAATGTGTGAATTACTGGCCGAAAAAATGCAGCTTGAAAATAAGGACTCCCTTTTCACCATAGGCCTTTTTTCCACACTCGATGCATTGATGGATCAACCCTTGCCGGACATTCTTGCAAACTTACCTCTCTCAGAAGCCGTCAATGATGCACTGGTAAATTACGCGGGGAAAGCAGGTGAGGTATTGCGGGCGGTGCTGGCTTATGAGGAGGGCGTCGAGATGGAAGAAATCAAACAACTGGGCTTGCCCTTAAATATCATCAGCGATGCCTACCTGGAAGCCATCCGCTGGGCAGATGATAATATCCAATCCCTTACATCAAAACCCGCCTGACCCTGAAAATCCACTTGACTTACTAACGCTACCGCCTTACTCTGCGCACGCAGATTAAATTTGCACATCCTCAGGTGCTCCTAAAGACTGTCGTCCTCGGAGTGAAACGGGAAGCTGGTGCGTTATTCAATAACTATTCCGGCGCTGCCCCCGCAACGGTAAGCGAGTAAAAATCCAGGCATTACGCCACTATACGCATTCCTCGGTATGGGAAGGCGCCTGGAGTCCCCTCCCCTATTGAAACAGGTGGGAACAGGGGATCTCGTAAGCCCGGAGACCGGCCTGAGGGTTGCTATACACGGCGTTACTACGTCATACACCCACAAACCCACTGCGCGGGGACCCGCAGCCTCAGGAGAATTATCATGTATCCGTCAATCCGGCCAATGGCCGCTGCTTTGCTTTTGTTAAATGTACCCCTTGCCGTTCAGGCGGAAGATGTCACTCTCATCGCACCGGTGATTGTCACCGCCACCCGCACCGCACAAACCATCGATGAGACGCTGGCATCTGTGGTGGTGATTGATCGCGCCACCATCGAGCAAACCCAGGCGCTGGACATCGCCGATCTGCTGCGTCTGCATGCCGGGCTGGACATCGGCCGCAACGGTGGCCCTGGGCAAGCTACCTCAGTATTCATACGCGGCACCGAAAGTAACCACACGCTGGTTATGATCGATGGCGTAAAAATCAACCCCAGCACGTTGGGCGGCGCCGCCTTGCAAAACATCAGCCCCGACCTGATTGAAAGAGTCGAGATTATCAAAGGCCCGCGCTCAACCCTGTACGGATCAGAGGCCATCGGCGGCGTAATCAACATCATCACCCGCCGCGCTGCCAGCGGCACGGCATTTAATGCCAGCCTCGGCGCGGGCAATCAAGGCACACGCAAAATCAAGGGCGGCATTCATCATGCCGGAACAACATTGCGCGGCGGTATTGAAGTGCAACGCAATACCAGCGATGGCTTCCCCGCACGGCGTGGCAGCACGCTGAATCGCGGCTATGAAAATGACAGCGTTAATGCTTATCTGGGTGCAAAATTATCCGGCATCGACTTTGAAGTCAGCCATTGGCAAACCCAGGGCACTAACGAATATCAGGGATTCACGCTCAATGCCCTGGATCAGGATTTCGCAAACCGCGCCAGCGCCCTCACGCTCAAAGCCAACCCCACCGCTGCCTGGGCAACCCAAGCCAAACTAAGCCATGTCGCCGACACCATCGACCAAAACCAGATCACCCCCTTTAGCGTCGACGACTACGACTTCGCTCACACCACACGCAACGTATTTGACTGGCAAAACGACATTCAGATCAGCAGCCAGCAATTGCTTACCGCAGGCATCACCTTATCGCGTGACAATGCCGAGGCTCTTTCCTACGGTACCGCCTTTAATAAAGACACCGCCGTCAACTCCCTGTACGTACAAGACGACCTGACACTGGGCGCACACCAGCTGCTGGTAGCGGTGCGCAGCACTGACCACGAAACCGCAGGATTGCACACCACCTGGAATCTGGGTTACGGCTATCAAGCGGCATCTGACACGCGCCTGATCGCCAATGCCGGCACCGCCTTCCGTTCACCGGACAGCACGGACCGCTTCGGCTATGGTGGCAACCCCAACCTCAAGCCCGAGACTTCGCGCACCCTTGAGATGGGAATACGCCATAACCTTCACCCCAATCACACCGTCTCCATCACCGCCTTTCATAATCGCATACAGGATCTGATCAGCTACAACGACCCCGATGGCTTCTCTGGCCCCACACCCGGTGCTAACGAAAACATCGACCGCGCCACCATTCGCGGCATGGAAACCAGCTACCACCTAGCACTCGCACAGTGGCGCTTTCAGCTCGAAGGCGTGCTACAAAGCGCCAAAAACCGCAGCACTGGCGCACAACTGGCGCGCCGCGCCTCACGCAGCCTCACGGCATCTGCCGTATATGATCTGGGAAAACACCAGATCGGTGTGGATTTTCTGGCCAGCGGCTCACGCAAAGACTCTGATTTCAGCAGCGACATCAACAACGGTTACAGCCTGCTGAACCTCACGGCACAAACCCGGCTGGCTCAGCACTGGACAGTGCGCGGCAAGATCGAAAACCTGCTCAACAAAGAGTACACTCTGGCGTCCGGCTATAATACGCAAGGACGGCTGGTGCTGGTAGGTGTTGAATATAATTTGGGGCAATAAGAAAGTTACACGCAAATAACGTAGGGTGCGTCCCACGCACCGCATGCAAATACATGGTGCGCACGGCGCACCCTACGAATTTTTTTGGATCAAGCTATGGGCAACCGGCTTTCGAAAATCTACACCCGCACTGGCGACGACGGCACCACTGGCCTGGGTGATGGCTCACGGGTTGAAAAAGATCACGCCCGCGTCGAAGCCTACGGCACCGTTGACGAGCTTAACAGCAACCTCGGCATGCTGCTGTCATACCCCCTGCCAGACAACATCCGCACCTGCCTCGTTGCCATCCAGCATGACCTGTTCGACCTCGGTGGCGAACTGTGCATCCCCGGCCACCGCGCCATCACCGCTGACGCCACGCAACGCCTGGAGACACAGCTCGACGCCCTCAACGCCCCGCTGCCGCCACTCAAGGAATTTATCCTGCCCGGCGGTAGCTCCGCCGCTTCAGCCTGTCACATCGCCCGCACCGTATGCCGCCGTGCTGAACGCCGCGTCATCACTCTGGCGCGCAACGACAGCGTCAATCACGATGCGCTGACTTACCTTAACCGACTGTCTGATTTGCTGTTTGTCATCGCCCGTGTCGTCGCACGGCTTGAAGGGGGGCAAGAGGTGTTGTGGAAAAGATAACTACATCTTTTTCTTCTGGCATTCCCCACACATGCCATAGATATACAGCGCATGATCCGTCATTACATACCCGGCTTTTTTGGCAATGGCACGTTGCCGTTGCTCAATAATTTCGTCAACAAACTCGTCCACTTTGCCACAGCCAACGCACAAAATATGGTCGTGATGTTCGCCCTGATTAATTTCAAACACCGACTGGCCACCTTCAAAATGGTGACGTGACACCAGCCCGCCCGTTTCAAATTGAGTGAGTACCCGATACACGGTGGCCAAACCAACATCTTCACCGGCACCCAGCAACACTTTGTACACATCTTCAGCGCTCAGATGGCGCAACGGGTTTTCTTCAAGAATCTGCAAGATCTTGATGCGCGGCAAAGTAGCTTTTAACCCGGCCTTTTTGAGATTTGGGTTTTCCATAGGTTTAGTCTCTCACGTTACGCTCATGCTATAATTTTCAAACTCCCTTAGCCATCCATTATTGAGCAACATTAACACGAATGCAAAAGATTATCATTAGCATCGCATGCGCCACCCTCATGACATTGTCTGCGTGCAGTGTTCACAAAGTGGATATTCAGCAGGGCAACGTCATAACACCAGAAATACGCGAACAGCTCAAAATCGGCATGAGCAAGCGCCAGGTCAGC
>JANOOA010000268.1:0-4716 GCA_031421115.1 Gammaproteobacteria bacterium
GGCAAGCCAAATTGCACCTGCATTTCACGGGAAGATATAAAATCCCACTTTAAATCATGTACTTTTAAACGCAGAGCGCGGCGTTGCTGATCCAGCTCGGCCTGCTCAAGTCCACGACACCAGAGAGCGCACTCCTGTAACACACTTTCTTCTATCTGCCGGGCGTCTAATTCAGTACGCAACTCACCTCGACCCCACAACGGGCCTGTGGGGTGAATATCACCCTGTATGACCCGTTCTTCAATTTCAGCATCAACCTGCATTATGGAAAAAATGCTATGCGTACCATTCAGCATCATTACATCACCCGCCACAGCACGATTCCAATTGTCCGCTGTTACACGATGTGACAAGACGCGATTAAATAATTCCGATCGCGCCGATGAGAGATATAAGCCGCGCTGATGCCGATCTTTGACACGAAGTTGGCCTTCAAACATGGCAGCGGCGCGATCAAGGTTGGCATGCCCGAAGCGCTGCTCGCCAAAATAATTCGGTACACCCTGTTGCTTAATGTACATTAACCGCTGTTCGATATCCGATAGTTCACCTTGCAAATCACGGATGATCAAGCTGAAACGATTACTTTGCAAAGCGCCTCGCCGCAACTTGCGGTCATGGCGTGCGACCGTCAAAAGCTGGAGATCATCACACGCCAACGCACTCCAGTCAGGCTCGGGCTTGCCTGCCAAGTTAACGCTAAACCACTGAGAGGTAGACGCCATACGATCTTTTAATCCGGCATAGCCTACGTCCATTAACTTCACCCCCGCTAATTTGGCTAATTGGCGGGCGACAGCTTCAGTGTTGAGATGGCGCTTGCGGATTTGTAACAGGATATGCTCGCCCTTACCCGTCGGCTCGAAACCCAGATTTTCATCCACCTGAAAATCATCGGCCGTGCTGCGGATCACCCCTGTCACCAGTGGGCGAGCACTAATGTAGGCTAAAGCAGAAGGTTGGATTTTGCTAGTCATTAATTTCTTTCAACAAGACTACAGCATGTGCGGCAATCCCCTCCTTACGGCCAGTAAACCCCATGCCTTCAGTAGTGGTTGCTTTAATGTTAATGCGGTTGATGGGAATATCCAAATCCGTTGCCAGACACGCTTGCATGGCAGCAACATATGGTTTGAGGCGCGGCACCTGTGCGATCACGGTGACATCAATATTAGAAATGCGCAGGCCATTTTCCTGCATTAACGTTACCACACGGCGCAATAGAATACGGCTGTCGATATCCTTGAACTCTGCGCTTGAATCAGGGAAATGTCGGCCAATATCACCGCATCCCGCCGCGCCCAATAAGGCGTCACACAGCGCATGAATCAGCACATCGCCATCAGAGTGCGCGACCATACCAAGCTCATAAGGAATTTCGACGCCACCTAGCACCAGCCTGCGTCCCGGCGCAAAACAATGCGCGTCGTAGCCGTGGCCTATTCTCACGATTCATCCTCCTGTTGCTTGATATAAAGCTCCGCAAGCGCCAAATCCTGCGGGTGAGTAATTTTAATGTTGTCAGCATGACCATTAATCATGCGTGGTGAAAAGCCACATAGTTCCATCGCCGCTGCTTCGTCAGTTACTGGAAAATGTTGTGTCACCGCATAATGCAACGCGTGCATTAATACTTCGAGGCGAAACATTTGGGGCGTCATGGCGCGCCACAAGCCGTGACGATCAACCGTGTCCACCACATTGCCGACATTATCAGTCCGTTTCACCGTATCAGAAACAGGCACGCCCAGCAATCCACCCACAGGATGGTCTGCGACACTGTCAATGAGACTGTCGATGTCAGCATGACGAATACACGGGCGGGCGGCATCATGCACCAGTACCCAATCATGCGGCTGAGCAATCCCTGCAAGTTTGTGTAATCCATTCAACACGGAATGATAGCGTTCAATACCGCCTTCGGCGATGATTGGAGCAAGTCTGGGTGAAATAGACTGCCAATAGGTATCCCCCGGCGCGATCACCACAACCACTCCCGCAATACGTGGATGACTGCTCAAGCGATCCAGGGTGTGCTCAAGTACAGTTTTGCCGAGTAACGGCAAATATTGCTTGGGCGTCGACATACCCATGCGGGTGCCAACACCCGCAGCGGGAATGACTGCCCAGTAATTAACAGACAAAGGGTGCGCTACGGTTGCTGCTGAAATGGAAGCCACCTGAAATCATCCTGAAAATAGCCATGGAACCTACTCCACAACCCGATAAAAGGTTTCATCCTTTTTAATCATACCCAACTCCGCACGAGCGCGCTCTTCGATGGCAGCAAACCCATGCTTCAGGTCTTTTACCTCGGCATCCAGCGCTGCGTTACGCTCTTTGAGTGCTGCGTTCTCCTGCATCTGAACATCTATGGCTTGATGCGTGCGCCATATTTCAGCCAGACTTCCCTCTCCCAGCCACAGCTTGTACTGTAAAAAACCCAGCAACACCAGCAAAGCTATGATCAATGGTTTCATTGGCCTGAATGTTTTATAAAGAAGCAACGCGCGTGTACGGTTTATTAAACATCTGCGTCAAGTCTTTTTAAGATTATAAAAGGCGTTGTGACCCGGGTAAGTTACTCTCCCGGAAAGTTCGGACTCTATACGCAACAATTGGTTATATTTGGCAACACGGTCTGAACGCGACATAGAGCCCGTCTTGATTTGCCCTGCGCCAGTACCCACTGCCAAGTCGGCAATAAAAGTATCTTCGGTTTCTCCCGAGCGATGCGAGACTACTGCCGTATAGCCGGCCTTTTTTGCCATCTCAATGGCGGCCAGTGATTCGGTCAACGTACCAATCTGGTTCACTTTAATCAAAATCGAATTAGCAATACCCTGATCAATGCCCTGCTGGAGAATAGCCGTATTGGTAACGAACAAATCATCCCCTACCAACTGCACCTGCTTGCCCAAACGCTGAGTCAACAGCTTCCAACCTTTCCAATCGTCTTCTGCCATGCCATCTTCAATGGAAATAATGGGATATTTTCCTGCCCACTCGGCAAGATAATCAACAAATTCCTCGGAAGTAAGGTGCTTGCCTTCCGATTCCAAATGATATTTGCCGTCTTTGTAAAACTCCGAGCTGGCAGGATCAAGCGCAATAAAAATGTCTTTGCCCGGAACATAACCCGCGCGTTCGATAGCTTCCATAATTATTTGCAAAGCCGCTTCATTGGATTCAAGGTTCGGCGCGAAACCACCTTCGTCACCCACCGCAGTATTAAGTCCCTTGGCATGCAACACTTTCTTTAAGGTATGAAACACCTCAGCCCCCATGCGCACGGCCTCGGCAAATGTTGGCGCACCCACCGGCACAATCATGAATTCCTGCATATCGATACTGTTATCTGCATGCGCTCCGCCATTGATGACGTTCATCATCGGCACTGGCATTTGCATGGAACCACCGCCTGAAAGATAACGGTACAGCGGCATCTTCATGCTTTGTGCAGCAGCACGCGCAGCGGCCAAAGATACTGCAAGCATGGCGTTGGCACCCAGACGTGACTTGGTGGGCGTGCCATCCAGATCAATCATTAAACGATCCAGCGCCGTTTGTTTCGTTGCATCATGCCCTATTAACAGGGTACGAATTTCACCGTTCACATTTCCGACCGCCTTAAGCACGCCCTTACCACAAAACCGATTAGCATCATCATCACGCAACTCTATAGCTTCGCGCGAACCTGTGGACGCGCCCGACGGCACGGCCGCGCGACCGGTGAACCCACATGCCAATATCACATCGGCCTCTACAGTTGGGTTACCACGTGAATCAACAATCTCACGCCCGCGTATTTCTACAATCTGTGACATCAACAACCCCACTTCTTTTGTTATTAAAACAGTTTCGATTCTCACTAAATTATATCTTAAAATAGCAGCCCATGGGGCTAACCTATTTTTTATAGTATGTCCATATGAAAGCTCTAGCACTATTTTTTCGACGTAAACATTGGATTTCATTGCATTCAATCCAACCTGCAGGATTGTGTTCTGACCCCATTGATTCAATTCCCCCTTTGATCCTGCTTCTATTTTCCCGCATGACGTTGACCGGCCCTCCGAAAGTTGAACGGTTACTTGGTTAGCAAAAAGGTCAGCACTTCGATATATTGTGAAGCCCGGTTTCTAAACACACCCGCCACAGACGACCGGGCACCGCTGAAGGATTTCCCCCAAAGAGTGGCGCGTTCGGTCGCAAGCAGAAGCCTATACGGTTGAAGGCTATAACCGCCTGTCCAGACATTTTACCTATAAGATTAGATAGTGTTGTCACAAGATTGAAAGCCAACGAGCAAGGCATCGTATGTGAATCGCCGCGAGGAATGCGGCCTCATTCCTCGCGTAGCGATGCCCCGCCAACGCTTGAGGTTGTGAGACGGGGAGGATCATTGGCTGGGTTTTCAACAAGATGGCGATGTCGGTAGAGGTGCTTGTCATAGTCTCGTTGCGTTGTCCTGTTTTTGCGGGGTGGGATGACCGGCTTCATACCCTGCGCGATGGCCTGCTCGACGATGGCGTCACTGTCGTAGCCTTTGTCGGCAAGCAGGTGTTCGGCGCTGATCCCCGCCATTAACTGAGCAGCCTGCGTACAATCTGCTGTGGTACCTTGCGTAATAATGGCTCGGATCGGCATACCATGCGCATCCACGGCCAGAGGTAGCTTGGTATTGAGCCCCCTTTTGTCAGGCTCATGGCTTGA
>JANOOA010000269.1:0-7569 GCA_031421115.1 Gammaproteobacteria bacterium
GCACGCGTAATTCCCGCTTCCGACAGCCAGAACGAAAGCGTGCCGAGTACGAGCAGCAGCGGCAGCCCGGCGGCGAAGCCGAGGAACAGCATGCCAATGACGCGCGGGTGGGCATAGACCTTGAAGGCGTCAAGCCAGCGAGTCGTATTTTTGGTGTTGCTCATAAGCGCGTCACGCCGTTACTCCAGGAGCGTGGGCATGAACGGTATTCAGAGGAATGTAATACCACAGGGTGGGAGAATACCTGCAAATAGATGTTCATGGGGCGTGACGCGAGCAAAAAGAGATCATCCGCCCATCATCCCATATCTATGCGATAAGGATGTGAAATATTTTACGCCAGTGCTGACCTGACGGGAAATTATTAATTTAATAAATAAGATTAATACAAAACCATAAGCTGCTGAATATTATATATTTCAGCAGCTTATTTTTCCATCTTACATCTTGTCTTTTGTCATTTCGTGTCCAGGCATTTCATGGCCGGGCATGCCTTTGTGTTTTTCCTTCATGTCCTTCCATTTTGCAGCCATTTCGTCTTCTTTTTTCATGATCTCGTCAAGACGCGTAATCATTTTCCCCAGCTTTTCTTTTTCAGCCGCGCTGGGTTGATGATTAATATCTTTCAATATCATCATTACGTCTTTCAACATACCTTTGACTTCTTTCATGGTTTGATGATGTTCCTGCATCATCTTGCCTTTGTCATGGCCCATCATCATGGCTTTATCGTCGGCAGCATAGGCGCTGCCCATAAAAAGGGCGCCGGTTAAAGCAATGGCGCTAAATAATTGTGATGTTTTCATAAGCGGGACTCTCCTTAGTAGTGTCAGGGGGGCTTGCATGTAGCCACAAAAAATATAGGCTTCATTTGAATACACGTCAAGTGGCCACGCGCGTAAGGTGGTAGTAACCTGATGGGTAAGGTATGATCTGCCCCTGAAAACGGGGCAAGATCATTCTCCCTCTCCCGCGTGTGGGGAGAGCGTGGCAAGGGGTAGAGAGAGCGTGGCGATGCGTATCGGTATTGTAGCAGGTGAGGCTTCCGGCGATTTGCTGGGTGCGGGGATGATTCGCGCCATCAAACAACGTATGCCTGATGCAGTGATAGAAGGCATCGCCGGGCCTGCCATGATCGCGCAGGGTTGCATTGCGCTGTTTCCCGCAGAAAAGCTTGCAGTCATGGGTTTTATTGAAGTGTTGGGGCGTTACCGTGAACTGCATGGCATACGCACGCAATTGATCCACCATTTTCTCGACAACCCACCCGATGTGTTCATTGGCATTGACGCGCCCGACTTCAATCTGGGTTTGGAGCGCGCGCTTAAAGAGGCAGGCATTCCCACCGTGCATTACGTCAGCCCCTCGGTGTGGGCGTGGCGACAGTGGCGGCTGCGCAAGATTGCGCGATCCACGGATTTGATGCTGACGCTGTTTCCTTTCGAGGCGGCATTTTATGAAGCGCATCATGTACCCGTGCGCTTTGTCGGCCATCCACTGGCAGAAATGATTCCCGATGTTGCAGACCTGCAGGCCGCGCGTGTTGCGTTGGGATTGCCCATGCAAGGCGACATTGTCGCGCTGTTGCCCGGCAGCCGCATGAGTGAAGTGAATGCGCTGGGATTAACTTTTATTCAAGCCGCGCAGTGGTGCGTCCAGCACCGACCGGGCGTGCATTTTGTAGCGCCGCTGGCGACGCCAGCAACGCGTGAGATGTTTGAACAACTGCTGAAGACACACGCCCCCACGCTTCCGATCACAGCCATCGCCGGGCGCTCGCGCGAAGTCATGGCCGCTGCCGATGTGGTACTGCTGGCATCCGGCACCGCCACGCTGGAGGCGCTGTTATTAAAGCGACCCATGGTCGTAGCGTACCGGCTCGCGCCGCTCACCTATTGGCTCGCCAAGTGGCTGGTGAAAGTGCCGTATGTATCCTTGCCCAACCTGCTCGCAGGCAAAGGTGTTGTCGAAGAATATATTCAGGATGCCGCCACGCCGCAGAATCTGGGTAAGGCCGTGCTACAGTTTCTTGAGCAGCCGCAGTCTGCAGTGGCGTTGCAAGAAATATTTGCGGACATCCATGCATCGTTGCGCCAAGGGGCGGATCAGCAAGCGGCGGAAGCAGTGTTGGCATTGGTCAAAGACAGAACATTAGTGATGTAGGGCGGGTGTGCATCCATGCACGGCGCGCAGCAACACCACGCATTAGCGAAACTTTAAAGGTTAAGAAAAAAATGATTTCTATAGCATGGCAAGATCTACGTTTATTGGCAGGCGTAGACGAAGTAGGGCGCGGCCCGTTGGCGGGGCCGGTGGTTGCCGCTGCTGTGATTCTTGATCCGGCACGCCCTATTACAGGATTAGCCGATTCCAAAGCATTAACACCAAAACGCCGCGAGGCATTGAGCAGCGAGATTCGTGAAAAAGCCTTGGCATGGGCGCTGGGGCGTGCTGAAGTTGAAGAAATTGACGCGTTCAATATCTTGCAAGCCAGCTTGTTAGCTATGCAACGCGCCGTCGCTGCACTGTCCATCGCGCCTGAATATGCGGTGGTTGATGGCAACCGCTTGCCCAAGTTGCCATGTCCCGCGCTGGCGATTATCAAAGGTGACCAAAGCGTAGCCGCCATCAGCGCCGCATCCATCATCGCCAAAGTCGCCCGCGATGCCGAAATGATTACACTGGATGCGCATTATCCCGGTTACGGACTCGCGCTGCACAAAGGCTATCCTACCAAAGTGCATGTGCTGGCACTGGATGTGCTGGGCGTTTCGGCGATACATCGGCGTTCGTTTGGACCGGTGCGTAAACTATTGTAATACATGTGATTTCTTTTTTAAGTTTGGCCCCGCGCAGCACATCAATTCCCGCTATAATATTCCCTTCTCTACTCTCAATCTAAAAGCGGCGCCATGACCCCCGGATTCGTTCATCTTCGTGTACACAGCGAGTATTCGCTGATCAACGGCATCGTGCGCCTGAAGCCGTTGGTTAAGGCGGCAGTGGCAGCGGGTATGCCGGCGGTGGCGGTGACTGATCAGTCCAACCTGTTTGCGATGGTGAAGTTTTACCGTGCGGCGATGGCGGCGGGGGTTAAGCCGATTATCGGTGTGGATGTGTGGCTGCATAACGACGCTGATGCAAACCAGCCCACGCGTGTGGTGTTGCTGTGCCAAAACCGTGTGGGGTATCTGAATCTTACCCGGCTGATTTCGCGCAGTTACATCGAAGGCCAGCAGCGTGGCGTGCCAACCGTGCGCAAGAACTGGTTGCAAGGTGCCAGCGAAGGATTGATCGCGCTATCGGGGGGGCGCGGTGGCGACATCGGCCAGGCGCTACTGGCGAGTAATCGCGTGTTGGCCGAGCGTTTGCTGGTGGAGTGGCTGGCGCTATTCCCAGACCGTTTTTATCTGGAGCTGCATCGCACCGGGCGTGAGCAGGAAGAAGAGTATCTGCACGCAGCGGTGGATTTGGCGCAGGCAATGAATGCGCCGGTGGTGGCGACCAATGATGTGCATTTTATTCGCCAGGATGATTTTTATGCGCACGATGCGCGTGTGTGTATCCATGATGGACGTGTGCTTAATGATTCGCGTCGTCCGCGTCTGTATTCGGAGCAGCAATATCTGCGCACCCCGCAAGAGATGGCAGAGTTATTTGCTGATTTGCCCGAGGCGCTGGAAAATACTGTAGAAATTGCGCAGCGTTGCAATCTGGAATTGACGCTGGGAAAAAACTTTTTGCCGGATTTTCCGGTGCCACCGGGTTTAACTCCGGATGCGTATTTTGACCAGTGCGCCCGTGATGGTTTGGAAAAACGCCTGACGACTTTACTTGACAGGCAATCCGAAAAGTTTGCACAACAACGCGTGACGTATGATGAACGCCTGGTGCTTGAGCTAGGTGTGATTAATAGCATGGGCTTTGCGGGCTATTTCTTGATTGTGGCGGATTTTATTCGCTGGGCCAGGGAAAATGATGTGCCAGTGGGGCCGGGACGTGGTTCGGGTGCCGGTTCGCTGGTGGCATATGCGCTGGAAATTACTGATCTTGATCCTCTGCGTTACGAGCTATTATTCGAGCGCTTTCTAAATCCCGAACGTGTATCACTGCCCGACTTTGATATCGACTTCTGCATGGAAGGGCGCGACCGGGTGATTGAATACGTGATGCAACATTACGGCCATGATCGCGTCTCACAAATTATTACCTACGGCAGCATGGCTGCCAAGGCGGTGGTGCGTGATGTAGGACGTGTGCTGGGTCATCCTTATGGTTTTGTCGATCAGCTTGCCAAGCTGATCCCCTTTGAGCTGGGCATCACGCTGGAAAAAGCGCTGGAAGATGAAGAGATATTGCGCCGTCGCTATGAACAAGAAGAGGATGTACGTGCCCTGATTGATCTGGCGCGTTCACTGGAAGGGCTGACGCGCAACGCGGGAAAACATGCGGGGGGCGTGGTGATTGCGCCGGGGCCGCTGACTGACTTTACGCCGCTGTATTGCGAGCAGGGCGCTACCAGCACGGTGACGCAGTTTGATAAGGATGACGTTGAAGCGGTCGGCCTGGTCAAGTTTGACTTTCTGGGATTGCGCACGCTCACGATTATTGATTGGGCGGTGAAAAATATTAACCGCACCCGCGCTACGCAAGGCGAGGCCCCCATAAATATCACGCGCATTCCACTGGAAGATGAACGCTCTTTTGCATTACTAAAACGCTGCGCTACCACCGCGATATTCCAGTTGGAATCACGCGGCATGAAAGACCTGATCAAGCGCCTGCAACCCGATTGCTTTGAAGATATTATTGCCTTGGTAGCGTTGTTTCGTCCCGGCCCGTTGCAGTCGGGGATGGTGGATGACTTTATTAATCGCAAGCATAAACGCACCAAAGTCGAGTATCCACACCCATCTCTTGAAACCATTCTTAAACCTACGTATGGCGTGATTCTTTATCAAGAGCAGGTGATGCAGATTGCGCAGGTATTGGCGGGCTATACGCTGGGCGCGGCAGATTTGTTACGGCGTGCCATGGGCAAGAAAAAAGTCGAAGAAATGGCTCAGCAGCGTGCGATTTTTGTTGATGGTGCGAAGAATAACGGCGTTGCGGAAAAGACTGCTGCCTATATTTTTGACCTGATGGAAAAATTTGCCGGCTATGGATTTAATAAATCGCATTCGGCGGCATATGCGTTATTGTCATATCAAACGGCGTGGCTCAAGGCACATCATCCGGCCGCATTCATGGCGGCCGTGTTGTCAGCAGATATGGACAACACCGATAAGGTGGTGACGCTCATCGACGAATGCCGTGATATGCGCCTGCAAATTCTTCCGCCCGATGTTAATAGCTGTGCGTATGTGTTTACGGTGCATGACGATAGCACGGTGCTCTATGGTTTAGGTGCCATTAAAGGTGTGGGTGCAGCGGCGATAGAAAGTATGGTTGCAGTGCGCGCACAACACGGTTCCTTCTCTGATTTATTCGACTTCTGCCGACGTATTGATTTACGCAAGGCCAATCGGCGCGTGTTAGAAGCCTTGGTACGGGCGGGCGCGATGGACTCGCTGGGAGAGAGCCGCGCTACGTTGATGGCTTCCCTAACCGCTGCCACTCAATTGGCTGAGCAACATTTACGTGACCATGCCACAGGTCAGGATGATCTGTTCGGTGGCCTGGTTTCGGCAGTGCGCGAAAGCTCTGTGCATGACGCGCACGTTGCGCGCTACGTGCAAATGGCCGAGTGGAACGAAGAACAACGTCTAACCGGTGAAAAAGAAACACTGGGGCTGTATTTGACCGGCCATCCGATTGCCCGCTATGAGCAAGAGCTGGCAAGCTTTACCAGTTCACGCATTGTTGACTTGAAACCCAGCCGTGACCAAACGGTGGTCATTGCCGGTTTGGTAGTAGCCATGCGCACCATGATCAGCCGCAAGGGAGATCGCATTGCATTTATTACCCTGGATGATCGCAGTGGGCGCATTGAGTTGGCGGTATTTTCCGAACCGTTCCGTCAATATCGTAATTTATTGGTAAAAGATAAGTTGCTGGTAGTGGCAGGCACGGTGAGTGTTGACGAATATTCCGGCGGCTTCAAAATGAGCGCCGAAAAACTTTATGATATAGACCAGGCCCGTGAAACCTATGCCCAGCGATTAGTGATCGACATTGAACAGCCGCGTGCCGGTAATGGCTTCATCGCCTCATTGGCAGATGTCCTCAAGCCATTTTGTGAAGGCGGTTGTCCGGTGTGGGTCGATTATCATGCGGTGAGCGCACGGGCTCAGGTCGCATTGGGTCAGGAATGGCGCGTACATCCCACCGACGAGCTGTTGCAGCGCCTGAAGCAACTCGCGGGAGATGACCGGGTGCGGGTGGTTTACTAACCTTTCCCCTCTCAGGCGAAAAATAGGGTATTATCTTGTGCAAGATCATCATTTAACTTTCATAAACATTAACATAACTATCTGTTTTATATGAACCTAAACTTTCTCGAATTTGAACGGCCCATTGCCGAATTAGAGGCGAAAATTGAAGAGTTGCGTTACGTGGGTAACGATAATGAAATCAATATCAGCCAGGAAATTGCGCGTCTGGAAACACGCAGCAAGACGCTTACCAAGACCATCTTTGGTGCATTAACAGCATGGCAAACCGCGCAACTGGCGCGCCATCCGCAGCGCCCCTATACGCTGGATTACATTGCGAAAATTTTCACCGACTTTGAAGAATTGCACGGTGATCGCAGTTATGCCGACGATGCAGCGATTGTCGGTGGCGTGGCACGCCTGGAAGGCACGCCGGTAATGATCATCGGCCAGCAAAAAGGCCGCGACACCAAAGAAAAAGTACGGCGTAATTTCGGCATGCCCCGCCCAGAAGGGTATCGCAAGGCATTGCGTCTCATGCACATGGCCGAGCGGTTCAAGCTGCCGCTCATCACCTTCATTGACACGCCCGGTGCGTATCCGGGCATTGATGCCGAAGAGCGCGGCCAAAGCGAAGCCATCGCGCGAAATTTGTTTGTCATGTCGGCGCTGCGCACCCCCATCATCTGCACCGTGATTGGTGAAGGTGGATCAGGCGGCGCGTTAGCGATAGGTGTGGGTGACCGCGTGATGATGCTGCAATACAGCACCTATTCCGTGATTTCACCCGAAGGCTGCGCGTCGATTTTGTGGAAGAGTGCCGAAAAAGCCCCCGAAGCCGCCGAGGCGTTAGGTATTACATCTGCCAAACTTAAAGCGCTGAGCCTGGTCGATGTCGTCATCGACGAACCACTGGGCGGCGCGCACCGTGATATCGACGCAACGGCCAAGTCAATCAAAACCGCATTAATAAAAGAGTTAGTGCGTCTGGAGAAAATAGATCTCGATAAGTTAGTGGAATCCCGCTATGAGAGGTTGATGCAATTTGGGCATTACAGCAGCCCGGCGGTTCGTAAGGGTCTGTGAGGAAATAACTTGGACATATTTGGCCGCTGGATTGGGATGCTAGGCGCGAAGCGCGCCGTGTGGCAAGTCACACAAGCGGTTTGCCACAACGCAGCGCGCCCAAGACCGG